>NZ_MAPF01000001.1:0-2907 GCF_002554195.1 New Jersey aster yellows phytoplasma
ATGAATAATTATATTAAAATTTGGGATGTAATTTTAAATGAACTATCAAAAATTTACAGTGATGAAGTTTTTAAAGAAACATTTTCAAATATTAAAAAAATAAAACAAATTGAAGAAAAAATTATAATTTCAGTAGAAACTGAATTTATTAAAAATAAAATATATAAAATGTATTTTGAAAAAATTAAAGAAATAAATAAATTAAAGTTTGAAGAAAAAATTATAATAGAATTCGTTTCAGAAAATAATAAAAAAAATTGTAATTTTGATAATGAAAAAAACATTTTGAAAATATTAAAAAAGAATTAAAAAATGAAACTGAAATTTTTTTTTGCAAAATTGAAAATAATGATGAATTTAAAAATAATAAACATTTTAGAAAAAATGAAATAAAACAAATTGAAAATGGATATAATGATAACATAAATGTTGAAATTGAAAATCGAAAAATAAGTTTTAACAAATACAATTATGGAAATACTAATCCAAAATATAGTTTTGATAATTTTGTTGTGGGAAAAAGTAATAATTTTGCCTTTAAAATTTCCAAAAAAATTGCTGAAGAAAAAAAGGTAACCACAAATCCACTCTACATTTTTGGAAAATCAGGAATTGGAAAAACTCATCTAATTCAGGCAATCGGAAATCATATTTTGAAAAACACACATTCATCCAAAAAAGTTCTATATGTAAAAGCTGACGGTTTTATTGAAGAGTTTACAAATCAATTAAGAAAAGCCAAAATGGAAGATTTTAACGAAAAATACCGTGATATTGATCTTTTATTAGTTGATGATATTCAAATTATGGCAGGCGCTACAAGAACTCAAATGGAGTTTTTTAAATTATTTGATTATCTTTATTTAAATCAAAAACAAATTGTAATAACAAGTGATAAACAAGCCTCAGAACTAAAAAATATTATGAGTAGATTAACTTCGCGTTTTGAAGCTGGTCTTATGGTCGATATTCAAAGTCCTGATTTTAATCATCGTCTCAATATTTTGAAAAAGAAAATATTAGAATTTGAACCACAAAATACTTTGAAAATAAAAAAAGATGTACTTGATTTGATTGCTTCTTCTTTTGTTAATAATGTTCGCGAAATGGAAGGAGCTTTATTAAGATTATTGAATTATGCCCAAACTTTTGGCTATGATATTGATATTAATATTGCCAATGAAGCCTTAGAACTTTTGATTAAAAGCAAAAAAAGTGTTTCTTATGATGAAGATGTTTTGGAAAAAATTAAATTAGTTGTTAGTAATTTTTTCAATATTTCAGTTCGTGATTTAATGAGTAAAAAAAGACAACAAAAATATACTTTTCCACGTCATATTGCTATTTATTTAATCAAAGAATTAAAAGATATTCCTTATAATATTGTTGGTAGTTTTTTCAAAAGAAACCATTCTGCAGTTTTTAAAGCTTATCAAAAAATTAAAAAAAATTCTCAAAGTGATTATGAATTAAAAAAATCATTAGAACTTATTTTGAAAAAAATTAATTCTTAATAAAATATCTATATTTTTAAAAAAGCATCTTTTAAATATTTGAAGATTTTTAACTTATTTTATTCTGTTTTTTAAAATATTAATAATAAAAAAATAAAAGTTAAATGCAAAATATTAAAATAAATATATAAAACAAATAATAACAAACAATTTAAAAAATTATTACAACAAAAAGATAAATGAGGTTTAATAAATGTATTTAGAAATTAATAAAGATATTTTTTTGGAACAACTTTTAAAAATACAAAAAATTTTACCCCAAAAAACTTTTTTTCCTATTTTTAATGCTCTCAAAATCCAAACACAAGAAAATAAATTAATTTTAGAAGCTAATAATGGTAATATTGCAATTAAAATAGAAATTAAAGATAAAAGTTTAAAAATTAAAAAACAAGGTAAAATTGCTTGTTTAGGAAGATATTTTATTGAAATAATTAAAAAAATTAATGATTCTTTAATTAAAATTACTGTAATGGAAAATAATTTTTTAGTAATTAAAACTATTTTTTGTGAATATAAATTAAAATTAATGGATGTTTGTAATTTTTTAGAACTTGATTTTTCTTTCCAAAAAATTAGATTTTTTTCAAATCGAAACTCATTTTTTTAAAAATATAATTAAAGAAGTAAATATTTCTAACTTCTAAAAATGAAAAAAGACCTATTTTAATGGGACTTAACTTGATTTATCAAAACAATCTTTTAAAAGCTTGTGCTACTGATTTTTTTCGAATGAGTCAAAAAAAATTAATCTAGATATTAAATATCACAATTTTAATATTGTCATTCCTAATAAAAGTTTAGAAGAATTAAGCAAAATATTAGAACATTGCCAAAGTAAACATTTAAAAATTTATTCTGATGCTCAAAAAATCTTTTTAGAAATTGATAATTTATGGTTTCAAACTTCACTTTTAGAAGGGAATTATCCCCAAATTCAAGAAATTAAACTTACAAATTTTCCTTTTTCCATTCATTTAAATAAAGATGATTTAATGAAAGCCTTAGAAAGAGTTTCATTGTTGTTTTACAAAGAACAAATAAATACCAATGTTATTAAATTTATTTTAACTGAACGAAATTCAATTGAAATTTCGTCTTCTAGTGAAAGTTTGGGAACTGCTTTGGAAAAAATTATTCCTTTAAAAGTTAGTGCAAATAGTTTTCAAATTGCTTTTAATGCTAAATATTTAGAAGATGTTTTAAAAGTTTTATCAGTTAAAGAAGTAGTTTTTTATTTTGATAATCCCTTAAAACCATTTATTATTACTACTTTAGAAAAGATAGTTCTATTCATTTGATTTTGCCTATTCCTTTGGAGAATGATTGATATTTTTTATATTTTATATTTTTTTACATTGCACCTAATTAAGGTTTTAACTTTTCATTATCA
>NZ_MAPF01000002.1:0-18386 GCF_002554195.1 New Jersey aster yellows phytoplasma
AACATTATTGCAAAATAAATTTAAAGGTAAATAACTAAAAACTTTTTTAAAAAAACATTTCTTGCTTTTCTGTTTGTATTTGTATCTAAATTATTTTTTAGAAAAATAATATTTTGATTAATTTAGAATATTTTTTTACTTTCATTTTTTGTTTTATGTTAGAATTTTTTTTATCGAAACAAATAAATCACAATTAATAAATATCAATAAATTTTTATTTCTTGATAAAAAAATAATATCTTTAACTAAAAAAACCTATAAATATTACAGTTTTGTCATCTAATTAACTAAAAAAAATATTTTTTTGTTATAATATTAATGTCTTATAAATTAGAAAATAAAATGCTTATTCCTTGTCTTTACAATTTAGAGATAAAGACCGCGTAGGCCATAAGGAGAGAAAAAATGAAAAAATACGAAATAATGTATATTTTACGCCCCAATTTAGACAACAAATACGTTAAAAAAATTAATGATACTTTGCAAAATGTTTTTTTACAAGCCCCAAACCAAATTTTGGAACAAAAAGAAATAGGATTAAAAGACCTAACTTATTTTATTGATAATCATAAAAAAGGTTATTACAATTGGTTAATGGTAAAAGCAGATAATGATGCTGTTTTAGAATTTAATCGTATTGTCAAAATTACTGAAGAAATTATTAGATTCATCGTTATTAAAGATAAAGAATAAGAAATTTAATTCATATGATTAATAAAGTTATTTTGGTAGGTCGTATTACCAAAGACCCAGAATTAAAAAAACTAATAGTGGTACTTATGTTGTTAAATTTACTTTGGCAGTTAATAAAATTGTAAGTTCTTCTAGCGAAAAAAAACTAATTTTATCAATTGTACTGTTTTTGGTAAACAAGCTGAAAATTTGAAAAATATATTTCTAAAGGTGCTTTAATAGGTGTTGAAGGAAGTATTAGAGTATAAACTTGGGAAAAAGACGGTGTAACTAATTGGCAAACTAGTGTTTTTTGTAACAATGTCCAATTCTTAGAATCTAAAAAAAACTTATAACGATTATGAATAATATTCCAATTAAAAATAATTCCTAAATTAACTGATATAAAATAATAAAAACAATAACATAACCAAATCTAAAAACAAAAATAATAAATATTTTCAATTTCAAAAGGAGTTAAAAATGAAATTTAATAACAAAAAAATACTTTTAAAAAACGTCGCAAAGTTTGTTTTTTTACTGAAAACAAAGTAACTAAAATTGATTTTAAAGACATAGAACTTTTACAAAGATTTATTACTGACCGTGGAAGAATTCTTTCTAGAAGAGTAACAAATATTTCTGCTAGATGGCAACGTCAATTGGCAATTGCTATTAAAAGAGCTCGCCATATGGCTTTAATTCCTTTTATTCAACAATAAAAACAGGGGTTGCATCCTGTTTTTTTTATTAATTACAAATATTTAAAATAAATTTTATCTAATTATTCAAATGCAAATGAGGGCAAAAAAATTATGTTTTCTAAAAATAAACATAACACCAAATTTATTGTAATTGCTTGTGTAATTGTTGTTTTGATTTTAATTCTTTTTTGTTTTGATTTCCAAAATATTCAAGAAATTATTGAAACAATTAATCAATTAACCAACAATCAAAATCCAAGCAAAAATACTGCCAGCGAAATGAGCGGTATGCGTCGTAAAATCATTTTTTTCATTTTTAACTTTTTTGGAAAAATAATTTTAGCATCCTTTATTATCAGTTTTTTGCTTCACATTAAAAAAAACGCCCAAATTAAAAGATTAAAAAACAAACTTTCTTTATGGTCTAAATTATCTTTTCACGTAAGTCAAATTGGAGAAGAAGTGCTCAACGAACTTCCTATTGGTATTGTTTTAATTGATATTTCTAGTCAAGAAATTCAGTGGCTCAATCCTTATGCCAGTTTTATTTTAAAAAATCCTGAAATTAATTCTCCCTTAACTCAAATTAATGAAAATATGGCACAACTAATAAGCACTTCTGATACAATTCCCAAAACCATCATCACTTTAAAAAACCAAAAATTTGAATGTTTTATAAAAAGATTTAAGTGTTTTTTATTTGTTTGATGCTACCGAAAAAGAACAAATCAAACATTTATTTTTACAAAAAACCTTAGCTATTGCTATGATTGCTTTTGATAATTTAGCAGAATCCTTAATTCGTTATGATCTTTCAGAACAATCTCAAATACAAGGTGAATATTTAAGTGCTTTATCTGATTATATTGAACCTTATGAAAGTTATTTAAAACAATTGATAGACGACCGTTTTTTGCTTCTTCTTAACCGCCAAAATTTAGATAAAATGTTAGAAAATAAATTTAGCATTTTAGATACTATCCGCAACATTTCTCACAAATATCAATTAAAAGTTACTCTTTCTATGGGAATTGCTTGTTGGAATTTGTCATATGAAAAACTCGCTACCTACAGTCAAAATGCAATTGAATTAGCCCAAAAAAGGGGTGGTGATCAAGTGGTTGTTAATATTGAAAATGAAAAAATTAAATATTTTGGTGCTAAAATTGCTTCTTTAAGCAAACAATCCAAAGTGCATGCCCGTATTAATGCCCAAAATTTGGTCGATATTTTGAAAAAAAATCCTCATTGTTTTATCATGGGACACACCCACACCGATCTTGATGCTTTGGGTTCTGTAATTGCTTTTTACAAAATTGCAGCCACTATCCATCCCGAAAACAACAATTATATTATCCTTGATGAAGAAAAATTAGACAAAAGCCTCATCCCCGTTTATCATCAATTAATTAAAACTGAGTCAAAAAAAACTCTAAATATTATTACAACCCAACAAGCATCCAAAATGATTAAAGACAATTCCTTAATTGCAGTTTTGGATACCCAAACTAAAGATATGTTAAATAGTCCCGAACTTTTATCGCTAACGCCCAATATTGTAGTTGTTGATCACCACCGCGCTACCGAAGAAATTATTCCTTCTATTTTTTCTTATGTCGAATCATCTGCTTCTTCAACTGTTGAATTGCTTGTTGAAGTTATGGGATTTTTGGAAAAAGAAGTCCACATTACTGCTTTTGAAGCAAGCATTATGTATGCAGGTATTTTAATTGATACTAACGCTTTTATTTACCGTACAAGTTCTAGAACTTTTGAAGTAGCTTCTAAATTAAAAGATTTAGGCGCTGATGCAATTGAGGTTAAAAGTTGGTTACGCAAAGACTTTGATAAAGTTTTAGAAATTAATAAACTGATTTCTGAAATGGAAATTTTTATGGATAGATTTGCTATTATTCAAAGTTCTGAAATTTATGAAAATCGTTCTTTTTTAGCTCAAGTGGCAGAAAGTGTTCTAAACATTCAAAACGTTGATGCTGCTTTTATGATAGCGAAAATAGCAGATAATAAAATAGCAATTAGTGCTCGTTCTTACAATGAAATTAATGTTCAAACTATCATGGAACAAATGGAAGGTGGAGGACATCTTAATAGCGCCGCTACTCAATTAGAAGGAACTAATATCAAAACAGTTACAGACACTTTAAAACATTTTTTAAAATTAGAATATGAAAAAGGTGAAAAGAATATGGAAATTATTTTGTTAACTGATATTTCTAACAAAGGAAAAAAACACGAAATTATTAAAGTTAATAATGGTTATGGCAATTTTTTAATCCAAAATAAAAAAGCTCTTTTAGCAGACAAAGCTAATTTAGCTGTAATTAAACAAACCCAAATTTTAGAACAAGAACAAAAACGTAATCACGAACTTTTAATGCAAAAATTAAAACAAGAAATTGATGACAAAAAAATTACTCTAGATATTCAATTAGGACCTAAAGGAAAAATTTATGGAAAAATTACTCTCAAACAAATTTCTGAAGAATTTTTAAAAGTTCATAATATCACTCTTGACCGTAAAAAAATATCTTTAGAAAGTGAAATTATCGCCATTGGTATTTATCCTGTTGATGTTTTTCTAACTGATCAAATTAAGGCTACTTTTTTCCTTAATGTGACTGAAAGAAAAAGCAAATGACAAATTATTCTAAAAATACTCCTTCAAGTCCTGAAGCAGAACGTGCTTTGTTAGGAGTTTTACTTTTAAACCCTGAAAAAATAACTTTTACCTTAGATATGATTGAAGAAACTGACTTTTACAGCCCTCATCACCAACATATTTTTAGAGCAATGAAAACTTTGCATGAAACTAACAAACAAATTGATTATTCTTCAGTAAGTGCTATTTTAGATAATGAAAAATTATTAAAAAAAATAGGAAATATTGATTATTTAAAAGAATTATCTGATTTGATGCCTTCTATTCAACATATAGGAACATACATTGATTTAATTAAGGAAACTGCTTTAAAAAGAGAAATTATCGAAACTGTAACTTCATTAGCACAAAAAGGATACGAAAACATTGATGTTCAAGAATATTTGGATTTGTCGGAAGAAAAAATCTTTAATTTAACTAAAAACAAAAAACCAACGAATTATTAAAATTAAAAATTTTGTTAAAAGAAATTAAAGAAAAAAATATTCTTGCCAAAAGTCATAAAGATTTAGTAGGTCTTTCAACTGGATATGAAAATCTCAATAACATTACTTTAGGATTTAAACCCGAAGAATTTATTATTTTAGCTGCTCGTCCTTCTATGGGGAAAAGTACTTTTATGCTTAATTTAGCTCTCAGAATTGCTAACCCTAAACACAATTCTCATTCCCCTCATATTGCTATTTTTAGTTTAGAAATGTCAAATGAACAATTAGCTATGCGAATGTTAAGCACCCAATCAAAAATACAACACAAAAAAATTCAATTGGGCAACACCAACAGAGAAGAAAAATTTTTGTTAGAAATATCAATGGAAAAAATGCATGATTTAAATATTTATTTTGATGATTCAGCTACGGTAAATATTTTAGATATTAAAGCTAAATGTCGTAAACTTAAAAGTCAAAACAAACTTGATATTATAATGATAGACTATTTGCAACTTATCCGTAAAACTAACAAACACAACCGCCAAGAAGAAGTAGCAGAAATTTCTCAAAACTTAAAACAAATAGCACGTGAATTAAAAATCCCTGTCATTGCCCTTTCACAACTATCAAGGGATGTAGAAAAAAGAGAAGATAAACGTCCCATTTTGGCTGATCTCAGAGATTCAGGATCAATTGAACAAGACGCTGATATTGTAATGTTTTTGTACCGTGAAGGCTATTATGAAAAAGACAAAAAACCTGATTCTTCTGGGCACACTCAAGTTATTATTGCCAAAAATCGTCAAGGATCAATTGGCATTAGAGAATTTAAGCTTAATTTTGATTATATGTTTTTTTCAGAAATCGAACCTAATAAAAACGAATAAAAAAAGAATTTTGCTTGATTAAAATATTTTTTTACCCCAATTCTTTTTTTTAAAAAAGAGGTAAATATGCTTGACAGATTAAAAAAATAAAACAAAAATATCAAGATTTACAAAAACTTTTGTTAAATGAACAAAATATAACTCAAAAAATTGACATTTTTAAAAATTTATCAAAATTAGAACCAACAGTAGAACTTTTTAACCGATACTTAAATTTAGAAACCGAATTTATTCAAGTTCAAACTATTTTAGAAACCGAACAAGACCAAGAATTATTACTTTTAGCACGACAAGAAAAAGATACTATTTTATCAAAAAAAAATTACCTTAGAAAAATTAAAAATTTTGCTTTTACCCCAAGATCCTTTTGATAAAAAAAATGTTGTCTTAGAAATTAAAGGTGCAGCTGGTGGCAACGAAGCGAATCTTTTTGCAGCTGATTTGTTACGAACCTATGTTAAATACGCCGAAAGCAAAAAATGGAAAGTCGAAATCCTCAATCTAAATCCAAGTATCAAAGGCGGTCTTTCTTCCGTAGAACTTTTAATTTCTGGGAAAAATATTTATTCTTTTTTAAAGTATGAATCAGGTGTTCACCGAGTCCAACGTGTTCCTACTACCGAAGCCCAAGGGCGAATTCATACTTCTACTGCTGTTGTTTTGGTATTTCCTGAAGCAGAAGAATTAGAATTAAAAATTGATTGGCATGACATTCGCACCGACACTTTTAATTCTAGCGGACCTGGCGGACAATCAGTAAACACTACTAAATCAGCTGTTAGACTTACTCATGTACCTTCAGGAATTAGTGTTGCTTGTCAAGAAGGCAAAAGCCAGCACGAAAACAAAGACAAAGCATTTACCCTTTTAAAAACACGCATTTATAACCAAATGTTAAATATTAAACAAGAAGAAGAAAAAACACACAGAAAAAAATTAGTAGGAACTGGCGAAAGAAGCGAAAAAATAAGAACATATAATTACCCCCAAAATCGTATAACAGATCACAGAATTGGACTTACTTTACAAAAATTAGATATCATTATGGAAGGTAAACTCGATTTAGTTATTGAACCTTTGATTCATGAAGCCCAAAAAGAACAACTTGCCCAAAGTTAGTTTTTACGAAATTTATTTTACAAAACCAAAACCTTTCAATTTTAAAACCTGTTTAAGAAAAAAAGATAAATAAAGGAATCATCGTGAAACCAAAAGATATTATTATTTTTCCAACTGATACAGTTTATGGTATGGGCGCTAAATTATATGATAAAAAAGGACTCAACTACATTTATCAAATTAAAAAAAGACCCTTAAACAAAAGTATTGTTGTTTTGTGTTCATCTTTACAACAAGCAAAAAAATTGGTCCAATTTAGTCCTCAAAACCTTAAATTAGCTCTGCATTTTTGGCCAGGGCCTTTAACTTTTGTTCTGCCTACCACTTCCAAATATTTTTCTAAAACAAAGGAAAAAACTTTAGGAGTAAGAATCCCCAACCATCCTTTAACTTTGGAAATTTTAAAAAAAAATGGTCCTTTAAAAACCACTTCTGTTAACCAAAGCAATCATCCTCCACTAAATGATTACCAAACTATTTTTAATATTTATCACAATAAAGTGGCTTTGATTTATAAAAACTATCATCCAATTTTAAAAATATCTTCCACTATTGTTGATCTAACCACTTTTCAACCAGTTATTTTAAGGCAAGGAACAATTACTCAAGAAGAAATTTCATCACAAATCCTAAAATCTTTATTACCATCAAAAAATTGCAAGTTATGTGCCTAGTTTTAAAATTACAAAAAAACCTTTTGCTTACCCAATAAAAAAATTTCCAAACCAATATCTTTATTTATGGTACCTTCTTTAATTTTATATTCTAATTCTATTAAATCTAAAAACAGTGTATTTAATTTTGTTGTTTCAATCAATTTTGCTTCTTTTATTAAAAAAATACTTTTCCTTGTGAAACTGCCAAAACTTTTTGCAATTCTTCTGGGTTGTTTTTTTGTTGCAATAATTCTTTTACCAATAACAATTCTTTAATTTTATGAGTTAATCGATTTATAACATTAAAAGCATTGATTTTTTGCATTTTCAAGGTTTTATAAATTTGATAAGCATCAATATAATTTTGTTTTAAAAAAAAGATTAATTAATCCAAAAATATTGTCATTTTTCTTAAAAGCATTGATTTTTTGTACCATTTGCCAAGTTATATTTTTATCATTTGTTTGACATAATTTGATTTTTGTTATTTCTTGATGCAAAAAATAAAGATTATAGTTAGTTTTACTCGCTAATTCTTGGATAGTTTTTGTATCAATTTTAAAACCATCTTTTTGAAAAACATCCATGATATATTTAAAAAAATCTTTTTTTTCTAAACTATTTGTTGTTTTACAAATACAATGTTTTTCCCAAATTTTTTTGAACTTCAGATGTTTTAGTTGTTTTTTCTGCAAAAAAATATAAATCTAAATTTTTGTAAGGATTTTGTAAATAAGAAATTAAAAAAGCAATTTCTTGAGTTTTTTTTTGAAATAAAATTTCACTGTGATCCACCAAAATTACTTTTTTCCATGTGTTTTCAATTAAAGAAGTGTTTTGCAGTTCTTTTTTAAGTTCTGTTACAATATCTTTTTGCATACAATAATAAACTACATCTAATTTTTTTGTTTGCAAACATTAATTATTTTTTTATTTTTTTTCTAGAAAAAACCTTTGTTTTCCCCAAATTAAATGTATGTTATTTGTTTTTTCCAAATTTAAAACCTCATTTTGCCTTTTTTATTATTAATTAATAATTTGTTTTTTTAATTTTTTTGCAAAATATCAATTCAACATTATTATAAATATCACTATTTTTATTTTATCAAAAAAAAATTATTACAAAACGATATCACAAAATATAAATCAACAAAAATAATAATTTGTTATAATAATATTTGTAAAACACCTTCAAAAATCACCAATCGCAAACAATTATAGGTAAAAGCAAAAAGAAAAGGAAAAACTAAAATGATTAAAAAATCAACTTTTGTGAGTAGTATTGTCAATTTTAAATATATTCCTTTGAAAAAACAACCCGAAATTGTTTTGGTGGGCAGAAGCAACGTTGGCAAAAGTACTTTCATCAATGCTTTAACTCAAAAAAAAATTAGCTAAAATTTCTAAAACTCCTGGCAAAACAATCACCCTAAACTACTATGACATTAATGAATCTTTTTATTTGATCGATACTCCTGGCTACGGTTATGCTAAAAAAAGTAAAGAAATTAAAAAGCAGTTATTACCGATGATTATTGCTTTTTTGGAACAAACTTCTAATCTCAAAGCAATCTTTCAACTAATTGATTTTAAAGTAGGTGCTACTCAAGAAGACGACAGAATCCATCAAGTTCTTTTGCAAGCGGGTTTTGAGGTGGTCTTGTTATTCGTTAAAAAAGATAAAGTTAAAAAAAGTCTTGTACCCAAACAATTAAAAATGCTTGTTAATCACTTTTCCCAAATTAAATATTTCTTTTTGATTTCGTCAAAACAACAAGAAGGGCTGGAAGAATTAAAACTTTTTTTAAGTCAATTAATGGATTCAAATGCCAATGATTAAAAAAAGGATTTCCTTATTTTTTGTACTTTTTTGTTTTTTCAACTTTTTCACTTTGCAAAAAAATAAATTTTTTTACTCCAAACCGCTTAAACATTTTCAAAATTTCCAAAATCCAAAAACTTTTAAAACTTAAAAACTTCAACCATAAAAAAGAAAATAGAAAGAAGCTAATTTTATGCAATCTAAATATGATTTTAAAAAAGTAGAACATCAAAGATACCAAAAATGGTTAGAAAAAAAATATTTTTGTTCTAATCTAAACACCACCAAAAAAACTTTTACTGTTGTAATTCCACCTCCTAATGTAACAGGAAAACTTCATTTGGGACACGCTTGGAATAACACTATTCAAGACATTATTATAAGATTTAAAAAAATGCAAGGCTTTGACGTGCTCTTTTTGCCTGGGATGGATCATGCAGGAATTGCCACTCAAAATAAAGTTAAAGAACAATTAAAACAAGAAGGTCTTTTGAACAAAACTTTAAACAAAGAAATTTTTTTAAAATACGCATGGCAGTGGAAAGAAAAACATGCCCAAAATATTAGGCAACAATGGCAAGTTTTAGGTCTTCATCTCGATTATAATTTTGAAAAATTTACTCTTGATCCTGATTTGAGTCAAACAGTTCAAGAAGTTTTTATCAAATTATACCAACAAAAATTAATTTACAGAGATTATAAAATTATTAATTGGGACCCCAAAACTAAAACAGCCCTTTCTAATGTAGAAGTAAATTACCATGAAACCAAAGGAAAATTATATTATATTAAATATTTTTTGGTTGATTTTACAACTAATTCCAATTTGTCTAATGGCTCTTTTGCTTCTTCTTTTTTAGAAATTGCAACCACTCGCCCTGAAACCATGTTTGCCGACCAAGCTTTAATGGTAAATCCTAACGACCCTAGATATCAATCTTTTATTGGCAAAAAAGTCTTTATTCCTGATACTAACATCCAAATTTCTGTTATTAGTGATAATTACGTAGATATTAATTTTGGTACGGGAGTTGTAAAGGTGACACCTGGACACGATATTAATGATTTCGAAGTAGCTAAAAGACACCAATTAAAAGTTTTATTATGTATGAATGAAGATGGCACTATGAACGATCTAGCTTTGCAATATCAAGGATTAGACCGTTTTGTCTGCCGTCAAAAGTTAGTGCAAACTCTTAAAAAAAAGGATTTTTCACAAAAACCGAAATCCACCTTTATAAAGTAGGATATTCGAGTATTTCTGATTCTATCATTGAACCACGCCTTTCTTTACAATGGTTTTTAAAAACCAAAGCCATCGCCCAAAATGCTTTAAAAACAAATAAAATCAATTTTTTTCCGCTTCGTTTTAAAAATATTTTTAATAATTGGCTCCAAAATATCGAAGACTGGTGTATTTCGCGTCAATTATGGTGGGGTCATCAAATTCCTGCTTGGCACAAAGGAAAAGAAATTAAGGTTCAAATAGAAAGTCCTGGTCCAGAATGGAACCTTGATTGTGATGTTTTGGATACTTGGTTTTCTTCTGCTTTGTGGCCTTTTAGTACTTTGGGATGGCCTAATTGTAACACTCCTTTATTTCAAAACCACTTTCCTACTGATGTTTTGGTAACGGGCTATGACATTTTAACTTTTTGGGTATCAAAAATGGTTTTTCAAAGTATTTTATTAACCCAAAAAGACCCTTTTAAAGATGTTTTATTACATGGTTTAGTAAGAGATAACAAAGGAAAAAAAATGTCTAAATCAAAAGGTAACGGTGTTGATCCTTTAGAAGTTGTTGCCAAATATGGTACTGATGCTCTTAGATGGTTTTTAACTACTAACGCTGCTCCTGGATTTGATTTATTCTATGATGAGACTAAAGTTGCTTCATCTTGGAATTTCATTAATAAATTATGGAATATTAGTCGTTTTATAAAATTAAAAACCAACACCCTAGACACCGATTTTGATATCAATCTTTTGTCTTTACCCCAAAAAGCTCTTTTAACACAATTGCATTTAACAACTCAAAAAGTAACAACTTTATATCAAAAATATGAATTAAAAGAAATTGGAAAAATTTTATATCACTTTGTTTGGGAATATTTTGCTAATTGGCATTTAGAATTTGCCAAACACGATTTAGATCAGAATAACTCCAATTTAACAAACCTGTACAACAGTCAAAAATTTTTAGTTTATATGATAAAATACATTTTGCAACTTTTACATCCTTTTATACCTTTTGTAACTGATGTTCTTTATGAAAATTTTGACAAAAAAACTAACATTACTCAAACTATTTTGCAAAAAACTTCTTATTGTAATTTAGATGCCTTAACTGATTTTGAAAATCTTAAAAACTTAATTATTAAAACACGTCATTTAAGACAAGAATCCAATATCAATTTTAAATTAAATTTAGAATTAGAAATTGTATCTCAATCTTCAACACCCCTCCAAGATTTTGTAAGTTTGCAACAAGCTTTAGAAAAATTTTTCAAAACTTTTCAAATTAAAATTACTAACAAAGTTACTAATTCAAAAAAAACTATTTGGTTAATTGAAAAAAATTTAAGTCTTTATATTGACCGCAAAACTCTCGACAAACTTAATGAAACCAAATTTGAAAGTAATTTTTTACAACAAAAAAATACCCTTCTTAAAGAAATTAAAAGAAGTGAGACCATTTTAAACAATCCATCCTTCTTACAAAAAGCTGCAAGTTCCAAAATTGAAATTGAAAAAAAGAAATACGAAAGTTATTGCAAGCAATATAAAAAATTGTTAGAAAAAACAACAATTAAAAACCGCTAAATCCAAACAAAAAATAAAAAATTTAAATAAAACTATAAATAAATAATTTAAGTTTTGAAATTAAAAAAACATCGCAAACAAAATCCCAAAAAAACTAACCAACTAATATTTTTCAAATTAAAACTACTTATTAAGGGAACTAACCAATGTCAAAAGACGATTCTATTAAAAAAACTGTTACTATAGGGCTGAGCACTACTATTTTTTTTGTTTTAAGTTGTTTTGCCTCTATTCCTGTAGGTTTTAACGTAAGTATTGAGACTTCAGCAGCTTTTTTTAGCTTTCATTGCTGTTGCTTTTGGTCCTTCGGTTGGTTTTTATGTGGGACTTATAGGACACATCATTAAAGATTTTTTTTGTTTGGAAATGTTTCTTGGAATTGGGTTTTATGCTCTGCTCTTATTGGTTTTATTTACGGGTTACCATATAAAATAATTGATCTTAAATATCAAGTGTTTACTAAGAAAAAAATTGTTTATTTTTGGCTTTACCAGGTTGCTTGTAATTTTATAATTTGGGGTTTTTTTGCTCCTCAAAGTGATTTATTGATTTACGGGCAACCACCTAAACTAGTTTATTTACAAAGCTTTTTGATAGTAATTTCTAATATTTTAGCTTATAGTGTGGTGGGAATTAAATTAATGACTATATATTCTTGTCATTACACTAAACAAGCTACTTTAATGAAAATTAATAATTCTTAAACATTTTTTAAACATCATTAATCATATTCCTTTTGCTTCTAAAACCACAACAAAATACTAATTCATTTATTAGATTTTTTCATTTTATAACTTCAAAGAGGAACTTTATGCCAAAACCATTAATCATTTTTAAAGATTTTAGTTTTCAATATTATAGCCAACAAACTCCTACTATAAATCAAATCAATTTAACTATTTATGAAGGACAAAAAGTTTTGATTGTTGGCAAAAATGGTAGCGGTAAATCTACTTTTTTAAAATGTATTAATGGTTTGATTCCTCATAGTTATCAAGGAAAAATTACAGGAACTGCTATTATTAAGGACAAAGTTTTGACACAAACCAATATTTTTGATCTATCTTTGGATGTGGGCACCATTATGCAAGATACAGATAAACAATTTGTAGGTTTAACAGTAGCAGAAGATATAGCTTTTGCCTTGGAAAATGACGCTTTGCCTCAAAGTAAAATATATCAAAAAGTAAATATGTGGGCACAAGATTTAGGATTGCAATCCTTTTTAGATTACAAACCACAAGAACTTTCCGAAGGTCACAAGCAATTAGCGTCGATGGCAGGAGTTTTAATTTATAATCCTTCTATTTTGTTATTTGACGAATCTCTATCCAATCTTGATCCTGTTTCAAGAGCCAAAATGACTGCCTTAATAAAAACTATTCATCAAAAATACCATTCAACTATTTTAGTTATTGAACATTATTTAGAAGATATTTTAGATGATTCTTTTGATAGGATAATAGTATTTGAAGATGGAAAAATTATTTATGACAATTCTCCCCAAAAATTAATTTTAGAAAATGTTTTAATTAAACAAAGTATTCAAGAACCAACTTATATTAGTGCTTTGAAAAAGGTTGGTGTTAATTTGGAACACCTTCCCCATTTATTAAATTTGCCTTATTTGAAATTCTCAGATTTTTCTCAATATTTTTTTCATCAATTAAAAAATTTAAAAAAATGTTCCATTTCTCAAAATTCTCCAACTCAATTATTACCTTCCTTTTACAAACATTTTGCACCTTTTTCCCCAATTTTACAATTACAAAACATTTCTTATCACTATGAACCCAGACAACCCAATATTTTAAATAACATTTCTTTGGATTTATTTCCAGGAGAAATGATTAGTATTTTTGGTAAAAATGGTAGTGGTAAATCTACTTTAGCCAAAGTTATTTGTGGTTTTTGTACTCCTCAAACAGGAACTATTTTATTAAATAATCAAAATATTTCATGTTTATCTTTACAACAAAAATCAGAAAAAATTGGTTTTGTCATGCAAAATCCCCATCATATGATTTCCCAAAAAACTGTTTTTAAAGAAGTAGCATTGGGGTTTTTAAGTAAACAACTTTCATTAACTGAAATCAAAACCAAAGTGCATGCCATTTTGAAAACTTGTAATTTAGAATATTTTGTTAACTGGCCTATTTCTGCTCTTAGTTTCGGACAAAAAAAAAGACTTACTATTGCTTCTATTTTAGTAATGCAACCTCAAATTCTTATTTTGGATGAACCTACCATAGGACAAGATTTAAAACATCGCACACAAATTATGACTTTTTTACAAAAGTTAAATAATAAAGGCATTACCATTGTAATTATTACTCATGATATGTCTTTAATGCTTAATTATACTCAAAGAACTTTGGTTTTAGAACAAGGAGGAATTATTGCAAACACTAATACTTTAAAAATTTTTACAGATATTTCTTTAATGCAAAAAACTTCTCTCAACCCTATTAGTTTGATTGTTCTTTTTAATAAATTGCCATTTACATCAGAAGAAAAAAATGTTTTGTTAACTCAAATGTTGGCTTTTTTAAGGGAGGATTATTGTTATGGAAAATAGTATGTTGCAATATTTACCAGGTAATACTTTCATTTATAAAATCCAAGGAGCAACTAAGTTATTGTTTTTGATTTCGGTTTCAATTGCTTGTATGATGGTCTATCATGTGTGGTTTTTATTGGGGCTTTCCCTTTTGTCTTTGTTTTTTTTTGGTGTGCTAAAATTAAATGGCAGCAAGTGGTTTTTGTGGTTAAAGGAATTTTCTTTTTTTGTTTGTAAACAATATTATTATTATTATTATTTTTAGAAATCACGGTACTCAAATATATAACTCCAAAACCCCCATTCCTTTATTTTATAATCTTTTAACCCAAGAACAATTGTTTTATCAATTTAATGTTTTGTTAAAGTATTGTTGTATCATTCCTTTGTTTTTAATCTTTATTATAACTACTAATCCAAGTCAATTAGCTGCTAGTTTAAATAAATTAGGGGTTAGTTATAAAATTAGTTATGCTTTTTCTCTTACTATTCGCTATATTCCTGAAATTCAAAAAGATTTTAAAAATATTTATTTCAATCAACAAATACGAGGTATTAAAGTTGTTAAAAAAACTCATTTTGTAGCTCGCATTATTGCAGATATTAAAAAAATTGCCCTTATTATTCCTCCTTTGATTTTCTTTAATTTAGATAAAATTGATGTAATTACTAATGCTATGCAATTGAGGCGTTTTGGTAAATATAAAACAAGAACTTGGTATTATGAAAAATCTTTTAGTATTCTTGATTTGTTTACTTTTTTATTAGGGTTGGCACTCCTTTTGCTTGGTGTGTGGCTTTTGTGCCGTTATGATAGGTTTTATTATCCTTTTGCCAAAAACCCTTTTTGATAATAGTATTGTAAAAATATCAAAATTAAAGAATTAAATATTTTTTAAAAATATTTTATAATTTATATACAATAATGTATTTATCTTTAAAACTTTTAATATCTATTATTATAAAAACCATAATGCAAATGAAAGTCCATATTAAAAATATTGCTATTTTGGCATTGGTAATGTTTATCATTTTATTTAGTAAAAAATTATTTTTGGGAAATGTAATAAAAGGAAATTGACTCTTGTGTAGGTGATAAATATCTTGTTGAGAGCAAATATTAATTAGATTTCCTTGAGAATCAAAAGCAAACCAATTATTATAATAAAGGTTTTCTTCTGAGTTAAAATAATTTTCTAAAAAAGTACTATCTATTGTAATTGATTGGCTGCTTTGGTTATCTAGTAATGCTAAATGGCTTTGAAAAATATGAGGTGCTAATGCTTTATCAGAAATGTTATTATAATTGCTAATTAAATATATTTTTTCTCCTAACAAAAGTTTTTTATCAGGAGTAAAGGCACAAACAGGATAATTTGTTCTAGATTCAAAAGTTATGTAGCTAAAAGGATTATTTTGGGTGGCTATGTTTTGATATTTTCCTTTTTCATTTTGTAAGCCAAAAGGTGTTTGGATAGTTATTTTAACGTTTTCATTGCAAATATTTTGGAAAGTATCTAAGAGATAAGAAGTATTTAAATTTATTACATTTTTTTCCAAAATGATAGTATATATAAAAGTATTATCGGAATTATTTACAACTTTTTGGTTAATGATAACCCCTAAGTTGATATTTTGGGCATTGTAATAATCTTGGCATAAAACTATAGTTTTTAACATATCTTCTTTAATTATTTGTTCTTTATTATCAAAAAGATTATAAAAAGTATTTGGCTTTATTTGGTTTTTGGAGGTAGTTTTGGTTGATTTGATATTGGTTTCTAAAATCTTTTTTTGTTTTTCTAAAATGCTGTGATAAGAAAAAGTTTGTTTAGTAAATGATAAAAACATTTTATCTATGTCAATTTTAGGTATTTGAATTGTTTCTTCATAACTTTTTTTATTGTTATAATCAAACATTTGAATTTGTAAATAAATACTAAATTGATTAGCACTTGCTAAACTAATTTCTAGTTTCTTGTATTTATGAGTATCAAAATTAACTAATTGTATTGTTTCTAACCCATAAAAATTTATTGTAATCAGATTTTCTTGGTTGTTTTTATTTTGAAAAATTATTTTTTGTTTGGGTTGTTCTTTTATATAAACATAGAGGTCTTCTAAAAAGATTTGTGTTTGGATGTAAGGCTTTTGTTCGTTTAGTTTTTCATTTTCCAATTTGTTAAGTTCGTGTGCAATATGGTTTTTATTAGTTTTAGTTGTTTGGAATGCAATATCATTTGGATTGTGATTTGCTTTGTTTTCTTTTTTGGATTTGAGTAAATTATAAAATTGTTGTTTGATGTAATTAATGTTAATTGATTGAGAAATGCGCAAAATTTTATGGTAACTCCTATTTATGCCTATTAATTTTCCTTCAGCATTAAAAAGAGGTCCTCCGCTATTGCCTGAATCTAGAGTCATATCAGAGTTAATTTCTTTTTCATTAAAAAAAGCAACAACTCCTATTTTAAATAAATTTTGTTTAAATTGAGGTCTTTGATGAGGCATTAAATCAAAATACCACTGTTTCCATTTTATTTTTGTTGGTTTTTGGAATTGTTTAGTTTGTAAGCCTTTTTGGCAACCCAATACCCAAACTTGTTCTCCTTGATGAATAGGTATTTGTATGTCTTTTTCAAAATTAATGTATTTTTCAAGGACTTCATTTAATTTTTGAGTAGTATTTGAGCTGGGAATAGTAAAAGTTATGATAGCTATATCATCGTATTCACGATTGTTATTAATAAAAGCATATAGTTTCGCTTGACTTTTTAAACCTTGATTGTTTTTGATTGTTATTTGTTTTTGGGGATTTGATGTATGATAAAAACTTTCAATTACATGACGATTAGTTAGTGTATAATATGTAGTATTGTTATTTATTTGTTCTTTGTAAACAATTATTCCTGTTCCCAGACTATAACCAGTATCAATAAATAAAGTAATTAAATTGAGGTCTTGGAGTATTTGATTGTTGGGTGGTTCTTTTTCTTTTGTCTTTGTTTCTATATCTACTATATTATTGGGGTTGTTAATTGTGTTGATAAGTTTTATTATTGGGGATTTTTCGTTATTTATTATAGGTTTATTAAAATTTATGGAAGGAATTGCTTTAATATATTTAATTCCTTTTTCTTTTTTCATTTCATTAGGTATTAAAAAACCAATTAAATCACCTTTTTCAGTCCAAAAAATAGTTTGTTGGTTGTTGGAATTGCAACGACTAGAAATAGCAATAAATATTTCATCTAATTCATTGTTAACTTCAACGTCTTCGCTTATATGACTTTGTTGAAAGGTAATTGTTTGTGGTATAGTTGTAGAAAAAGAATGAATTGGTTGTCCTTGGCAATATTTATTGGGTCTTTGTAAAGGAGTAATTTTATATTGTTTGTGTGATTTAAAAGTTATAATATCCAAATCTTTTAATAAAGGAGTAAAAATGCTATATTGAGTTAATAGTTGATTTTGAATAGTGCCCCATTCTTCTCCTTGGGGATTTGATAATTTTATAATGTCGTTTTTTTGTGTGATATTTTTAGGAGTAAGAACAAAATATATTTTTTGTTCTGAATTTTTAATCGATGGTGCTTTTTCATTTTCTTTTTCGTTGTGGTTGTCATTATTGTTTGTGATTTTTAAACTATAAAAAATAATTCCTAAAGCAATTTTATCATCTGTATTTATTTGCCAAATTTGGTCTTTGTTGATTTGTATTTGATTAGTATTTTTAATTTGTTCTTCCTTAATATCTTTTTTAATGTTTTCTTTTAAAATATCTTTTTCTTTTTCTAAAACTTTAATAGTTTGTTTAATAGTTTTAGTTTGGCTATTTTCATTTAGTTTATCAAAAGATAAGGAATTATTCATAAATTGACTAGTATAAGAGTAATTTTGTAATTGAATAAAACTTAACCAAAAAAGAATAGATATGCTAAAAAATAAGATAAATTTACGATAAAAATTAATTCTTTTCATAAAACTCTTTTCTAATTATGAGCGATGTTTAATAAATTATAAATAGAAGTA
>NZ_MAPF01000003.1:0-7804 GCF_002554195.1 New Jersey aster yellows phytoplasma
AAACGCCCTTCATTATTATTTTACCCTAAAATTTATTTATTAGTTTGTAAAAAAAATAAGCACTAATGTATTGACAGTGCCAAAAATTTTTGTTAAAATAAAATTGAGCTTAAAGAATTTAATGTTTTATACATATTATAAAAAATAAAATAAATATAAGAGATTATCAAAAAAAGACAATAAAGATTTATATTTTCATCTAAAGTTGCTTTAAGTTCAAATTAACAAATTATAGAAAATCGTTTTTTGTTTTTTAAGTTAGAAAAGAAGAAAAAAGGAGTGATAAAAATGCTATTTAGTTTAATTAATCAAAATCAAGATTTATTAGAAAATTTATTTGAAGATTTTAAAACAAATTCTTTAACTAATAATAATAATATTATGAAAACTGATATTCAAGAACAAGATAATCAATACCTCATTACTATTGAATTGCCAGGTTTCAAAAAAGAAGATGTTAAAGTTGCTTTGGAAGAAGGTTATTTAGTGGTTGAGGCTAAAAATTCTAAAAAAACTCAAATTAAAGAAGCTAATTTTATACGTAAAGAAAGATTTCAAGGATTTTTGAGACGTAGTTTTTATTTAGGTGATGATTTTATTTTAGAAGAAATTAAAGGTTCTTTAGAACAAGGTTTATTAAAATTAAGCGTTCCTAAAAAAGAAGTTAAACCCAAAGAAAAACATTATATACAATTAAATTAAGATATAATAAAACAAGTTAATTAATTATATNTNTTTTTATTATATATATGATTATTATTTTTATTGGATAATAAAAATGATTAAGTTGTGAATTAATATTTAATGAATGTTAATATTGATTTTAATGGTTGTCCGCAAATAACTTCAAAAGATTTTTATAAATCTTCAATTCTTGTTTTGGCCTCTTCAATTGCGTTTTGAATATTTTTAATATTTGTTTCAATAGTTTTTTTTAAAAAAGGTTTATTTCTAAATCATAAAGTTACCCTTCGAATTCGTATTGTTTTGAGTTTGTGATTGTGGTTGGGGGTGTTGGTGTAAATTTTGTATAAGATGAGTAAGGATTTGTGTTGCCTTTGATGTTTTTTCTACATTTCCTTTATAAGCTCTTTTTTGGATGTTGATAATTGTTGTGCAGGGGGTTCGTTATTTTCTTTTTATTTGGTATTTTACTTTTTTTGTAAAAACACTCAATAAAAGTTAAAAAAGTAGTTTTATGAAATTTAAAGAGACTTAATAATTGATATTAACAAAAAAAGACCTCTAAAAAAAAGAGATCTTTATTTTATAAATTATTTAATTGTAAGTTATATTAGTTTATTTTTGATTTTTTTGGTTTAAATGCAAATACTTTTTTCTTCCATATGGTATCAAATAATAACATAATTAAAGGACATAATAATAACCATAAATAATGAGATATATTAATATCCTTAGTATGAAATATATCACTTAAAAAACTAAATTTAGTAATTAATGCAAAGAATAATACTTCAATTATAATACCGTAGTACAATATTTTATTAGGTTTTTTGATAGTTTGCCAAAAGAAAAGTTTGTTAGAGCGACAAGCAAATGCGTTTCCTACTTGAGCAAATATAACAGCTCCAAATGCCATAGTAGAAGCTAGGTAGAAATTGTCTTTTGTGTCAAAATTGTAAACTGCACAAAAAAATGCTAAAGACATTAAGCCTTCAACCATTCCTAAAAAGCCATAACTACGTTTTAATACTTTAGCGTCCATTAGATGATCGTTTTTAGTGCGAGGTTTTTGGACTAATAAACTTGGGTCAGTTTCTTCGGCTCCTAAAGCAATAGCAGGAATTAAGTCAGTTAAAAGATCAATTGCTAAAATTTGTAAAACATATAAGTAAGGTTCTTTAACTCCTAAAAAAGCAATAGCGATGAAAGGAAATATTTGAGGGATATTAGAAGCAAAGACATAAGTCATGAATTTTTTGATGTTTTCATAAATACAACGTCCTTCTAAAACAGCTTTCGAAATAGTTGCAAAATTATCATCTAATAAAATCATATCAGCAGCATTACGAGCAACATCAGTGCCTGCTTTTCCCATAGCAATTCCTATGTGAGCTGCTTTAAGAGCTAAAATGTCGTTAACTCCGTCGCCAGTAACACCCACTATTTCTCCATTTTTTCGGTATGCTTGAACAATTTTTAATTTGTGTTTGGGAGTGGTGCGTGAAAAGACAACTGGATGAGGACTTTTGAGGACTTCTTGTAATTTTTCTAAAGACATTTTGTCAAGGTCACAGCCGTCCAAACCAACGAATTCTTCTTTTACGATACCTACTTTTTTTCCAATGGCAGCAGCAGTAAGACTGTAATCTCCTGTAATGATAGTAATTTTAAGTCCTGCTTGAGTTAATTTTTTAACTGCTTCTTTAACTTCTTCTCTTGGTGGGTCATAATTAACTGCAAACCCTAAAAAAACCATATCTTCTTCTAGGGGAGGATTTTGTTCAATTTTTTTGTAAGCAAGAGCAAGAATGCGGTATCCTTGGCTTGCAAATTGGTCGTTTTGTTTAAGGAATGATTCTTTTTCGTGATGGCTAAAGGGAATTACTTGAGAGCCTTTGTATTGCATTTGACATTGTTCAAGGACAATATTAGGAGCCCCTTTAATAAATAGATATTGTGAATTGGTGTCATATGCAGGTTCTTGGTGGTTTTTAACTAAGACACTCATTTTTTTCTTTCTGAAGTAAAAGGATTTAATTGGAGTATTTCTAAGTTGTTTTTTACTTCTTCAATGTTATAACCGTATTTTTTAGCAGCAATCAATAAAGCTCCTTCAGTAGGATTGCCGATTAATTCAAATTGGTGGGGTTTAGTTGGCATATGAATTAATTTAGCCTCAGAACATAGAACTGATGCAATTAAGAATTTTTCAATTCCTTTTTTGTAATCAGCATTGTTTGGGTCAACAATAAATTTTTGTTCGTCGTTATAACCAGAACCCTTTAATTTGATAGCGCCATCAGGAGTTACAATTTTTCTTACTGTAAGTTGGTTTTGAGTTAAAGTTCCTGTTTTATCAGTACAAATAACAGTGGTAGAACTTAGGGTTTCTAGGGAAGAGATTTTTTTAACTAAAGCGTTTTGTTTAGCCATTCTTTGAGAACCAATAGCTAAACTTAAATTAACGGTAGGAAGCAAGCCTTCAGGAATGTTTGCAACTAACATACCAACTGCACAAACAATTGCTGTTTTAAAAGCTGTCATATTATATTGTTCTGCTTTAAAAAAACAAATCAGAAAGACAAATAAAGCTGCACAAGAAGCAATGATACTTACTTTTTTAACGATGTGGTGCATTTCTTGGTCTAGAAGGTTTTTGCCTTTTTCAATGCTTTGAGCAATGCTTGAAACTTCTCCAATTTGGGTGTTATTTCCAATAGCATAAACAACCGCAAAACAACTACCTTGAGTAACTGTAGTACCTGCATAAACTAAATTAGGTATTTCAGCAATAGAATTATTGTCTTCGAGGTTTGGCATTTCAGTACGGTTTAAAGGAATAGTTTCGCCTGATAACATTGAATTGTCAACAAAAAAACTATTAGATTGAATAATGCGCGCATCCACTGGAACTTGGGTTCCTGTTTCTAAAAAGATGACATCTCCAATGGTAAGTTCAATAACGTCCATTAATTCTATTTTTTTGTTGCGGTAAACTTGAACTTTTTTAGGAATCATTTTACCTAAAGAAGACAACATTTTATCAGTTTTGTATTCTTGGGAAAAAGAAAATAAGCCGTTTACAATGATAACTAAAATAATAGAAATACCGATGGCTGCTTCTTTGGGATTAATTACAAAAATCATTAATGCTGCTATCCATAACAAAATAGCCATTACCGAGGTAAATTGTTTGATGAATTGTTGCCAAAACGGAAAAGATTCGCCTTTTTTGATAATATTTTTACCGTAGAGAGCTTGTCTTTCTTGGGCTTGTTTATTAGTAAGTCCGTAAGCATCAGTGTTTAGATGTTTGACAACAGCATCTTTATCAAAACGACTGATTTGCAAAATTTCTTCTTTTTTATTCATATAAAGTTTTTTCCTTTGACTAAATTTTATATTTTAGTATTTTGTTAACTGATATATAAAAAATATTTGCAAGGCTATAATGGTGTATAAAATTAAATGGAATAAAGGAATTCAAAATAATAAGGATGCTAATTAAGTAAGATAATTTTTTTGGTGGGGGAGTTTGGTTAAGTTTTTTTGGTTTATATGTGGTTGGTTAGTCTTGTTTTATACAAATCCATTTGTATGTTTTTTCTTGCCTTCTTGTTTTGTATTTACAAGTTTAATAAATTAGTTATATTGTTTTTATAAATAATAAAAATAAATCAGAAAAGTGCCACAACCAAATTTATAAAGTATTATCTTGGGTCAATTTTACAAAATTAAATTATTTTTTAGTTCGTTTATTCTAGTCATCTTTCTTTTGATG
This sequence comes from New Jersey aster yellows phytoplasma, assembly GCF_002554195.1. Taxonomy (NCBI): domain Bacteria; kingdom Bacillati; phylum Mycoplasmatota; class Mollicutes; order Acholeplasmatales; family Acholeplasmataceae; genus Candidatus Phytoplasma; species New Jersey aster yellows phytoplasma. The sequence continues at coordinate 4,466 of NZ_MAPF01000003.1, forward strand.
ATTAATTATTTTTTTATAAGCCTGACTAAATTATAACAAAACAAAAAATAAAAGCTAATAATAAATTTTAAAAAAATGTATTATTTTCATAATTGGGAACTAAAAACCCTTATTTTGGGAATTATTTGGGTGGAATTGAGTTATAAAATTTCTTGAAAGTAGGTTTTTTTAAATATATAAATCATTCAAATTTATAATTCTTAAATCTATATTATAAAATATAATAATATATGTATGAAAAATTTTAATATTCGTTTATTTATAAAATATCATTTTAATAACTAATTATCAAGTATAAAAATTTATCATATATTAATAAAGCACATTTTTCATTATCAATTATTTTTTCATGTTAAATTTTTAAGGAAATAAAAACTAAATATGATTTCTAAAACCCCAAAATTATTTTGGATAAATATTGCTATTATTATTTTTATAGTAATTATGATAAAAGAATTTATAAACTTGCCAAAAAAAAAGCCAATTAATTTAAATACCAACAAAACCCATATTATTTATGATGTTGTTCCTGTAGGGGCTTATTTTACAAAACCTTCTATAAATATGTCATTAAAAAAGTACCATTTATCTTCTGCAAGATCTAATTATAATATTTATACTGATGAAAAATACATTCCTTTAATGCCTGAACTTGTGGAAAGTCAGTTAACAAAAGAAGGGAAAAAACACCGCGATAATGAAGTTATGCAAATTGCTAAACAAGCCAAAGAGCACCAAAATAAAAAGTTTAGTTTTTCCATTTTCCAAGAAGAAAAAAATATTTTAAGAGAAATTCAACCAAATGGAATAATTATTGAAGGTTTTTTAGACTCTCGTTTGCTTACGCAAGTAATTTTACCAAGTGGATCTGTTTTTAAATATTATATACCAACACAAGACAACAATATAAAAACTATTAAAGAAATTTTGTGTGCTAACGGACAAATCCTAAAACCTGATTTTTCTTATATTTTGGATTTTTCTATAATGCAAACAACACCACTTACTCCCAGTCAATTAACAGCTTATCACGAAGCGGGACATGCATTAATAGTTTTGCAATTTCCTTTTGCATTATGTTCGGTGACCAAAATTTACATTCAAGAAACAACCACCGATTCGATGTTTTTTTTGGACAAACAGCTGTTAGGCATCCAAAATTAAATCAAGGTGGTTGGCAAAGATTAGTTTTACAAGCTTTTGGAGGTGTAGCTGCGCAACAGTATTTAGCTAATCAAGGCAAAATTCCAAAAGAAAAAATATTTTTAGGAATTGATGATGATTTTCAATTTATAGAAAAACTTTTAATGGAAAATAATCAATTGCATAAAGTAGATTTAAATAAATTATTTCAACAAGCTTATAATATTGTTGTAAATAATAAAGATTTATTAGATATTATCGCCAAAGAAATAGACCAAAAGAAAATTTTACAACAAATAGATATAGAAAGAATTATCAAAGATAATCATATGTTAGTTACTAAATTAAGAATTTGATAAATATATTTTCATTTATTTTGTTTTTGTTATCGATTTAGAATTAAAATTATTAAATAATTAAAATATTTTGCCAAAATAAACTTTTTTTAAAAAAAGACTTTAAAAAAACTCTTTTTTATTTATAAAATTTCAAGAAAAAGCTCAAGATATAAAAATTAGTTAGCAAATTTGATCGTTTTTTTGTGATAAAATGACATTAATAGCAAATATTTTATCTCTATTATAGTTTTTTAAATTAATAATAAATAATTCTTTATTTTTTCTCATAAGTTAAATAATTACAAAATTAAAAAAACCTCTTTTTATTAATTATTGTTGTATGGTGTTGATTGGATTTTTGAAAGTAATTATAAAAACGATGTTTTTAATAACAAAATAAATTATAATTCCCCAAATCTTTAAACCTGCTTTATTGCTTCCAGGACGTTTTTCGCTGTTCTGTTTTTTTAGGCAACTTTTGTCTCTAAAATTGTTCTTTAAAACTAAAAATTAAGTAGATAATTTCATATCTTTTCAAACTAAGAAAATATTTTTTAAATTTCAAAAATTTTCTAAACCTTTTAATAATTCATTAGTTTCAAAAGATATTTTTTTAAAATATTTTATTCTTACACTCTATAGTTAAGCAAAAAAGTTAAAAACTCGTCTTCAAAATTAAATTATAATTATTTTTTTACGCAATTTTGTTCTTTTGGTGAAAAAATTTGCAAAAAGAAAACCTTTTTCAAGGTTTTAATGAGGTGTTCCAAAAGTTTAGGCTATTAAAAACAAATCTTTTATTTGAAAAAATTGAAATTAGTAAATGTAAAGTTTTTATAAAGGCACTTTTGATAAAAAAAGATTATGTTAATAAAGTTGTTTCATATGTTAGTAAATATGTCTCTAAAAATGATAAACAAATTGAAACAAATTCTAATAAAGGAATTGATTTTTATAGTCGTCATTTGTTTGGATTTTCTCGTACATGTTTTTCTTGTCCTCAAGAATCTTTTTTGGTATTATTTCCTTATGATATAATTAAATAAATAGAATTAAGTTCATTGCCAATGGTTAATTTTAATTTTTCTAATATATCTGAATGGAATATTAAACAAATAATTAATGGAAGAAATATTAACATTCCACATAATTTAATTTTATTGTTTAAATCTTATATGACTCCAAAACAAGCTCAAAATTCTAATTATTTTAGTTAGTTTAAATTAAATATTTTTAATTAATTTTGCTGTCTAATTATTGGACGGCTTTTGTTTTTGGAAAAAAATAAATAAAATTATTTATAAATTACAAAACTTAAAAAACTTTAAATTATTGAAATTATTAATGCTAAAATATAAGTAATAAGAAAAAGTTTTTTTTAAAAGAAACAATATTTTGAAAAAACTCAGCAATAAAGGAAATAATCAAAACTTTAGAAAACGCCTCTTGCAAATATTTCTAAGAAAACGCCGAATTCCCTTATAAAATAGAAACTCTAAAAAGAAACTTTCAAGCTGAATTAAAAAGAACAATAATCCCTGGTTGGGAATAAAAAATTAAAGGAGATTTTATTAATGTTTAAAGTAAAAAAACAATTTAAAATAATAAGTGTTTATTTGTTTATTTTTTTAGGATTATTATTTATTAATAATAATCATCAAGTAATGGCGATGGAAAAAGCAAATAATCATATTGATAAAAAAGCAATTAATACAAGCATACAGTTATTTGATCTTTTAAGAGATCAAAAACAAATTGTAGAAAAAATACATTATTTTAGGAATAAAGAAAAAAAAGATTAAATTTCTATGAAGTACAACAAATTATAAAATTAGAACAAAAAATATTGAATTAAAAC
>NZ_MAPF01000004.1:0-6312 GCF_002554195.1 New Jersey aster yellows phytoplasma
GAAGATTAATTTTAATTATTTTTATTAATATAAAAAATAATATATTTATTAATTCTCATTAAAGACCCTTTTCAGGGCCTTTTTTTATTTTAAAAGAAAGGAAACGATAAAACTATGTCCATTAAAAAAATCTTACCATCTTTACCGAGTAACATCATTTTTTTTTAATCATTATTTTTTTATCTTATTAATCTCTTTAATTTTTATTAATTATATTTAATCAAATTATATCTTTTTACTTATCCATTAAGCACCCAAAGACTAAAACAGGGAATAGTAGCACAATTTTACCATTATTTAAAGACTACTAAAAAAAATCATCATGTGAAATCTTATTAATACTTGGTTAACGAAGTTAAATAATTGGTTTGCCGATATCAGCAATCATTTCTTTAATCACCAAAACAAGTGACTTAACTTAACCTTATTAACCATTATTTTATTATTCCTACCTCATCTTTTATATTTAATTGATTTTCTTTTTAAATGTCTTTATCATATAATCAAATTTATTTGTTATTTATTCCAATATATTATCTCTTTTTTTAGAAAAGGTAAATAAAAATACGAATCAAATTATCTCAACGCACTAAATTATGGTGCCAACATCGAAAAAAATATATTAACGCTTCAGAAATTGGTAGTATCACAGGTAATGATAAATTTAGAAACTTAGAATAATTAGTCCATGATAAACTCTTTGGCGCCACATTTACTTCCAACAAATACACCGAACACAGGAATAAAACTGAACCTTTGGCCAGAACTTTTTCCGAAAACATAGCTAAACTCACTTATCCTGATACCATTTTTATCGATGATGAAGTCAAAATATTTTCTTCATCACTTGAATATTTTAGGTGATTAAAGAACCATTAAAAAAATACCAACTTTTAAGTTGGTTTCCTTATTTTTTCTAAATACTAAAAAATATTTTTCTTATTAAATAATAAAAAAGGAGATTAAAATGGCGAGAAATTACAAGACGTTCTTATTTCAGTAAAAAATCTTTTAGAAGAAATAAATTAACTTTAGGCAGTTTTTTACATATTGGATTTTACCTACATTAGGCATTATTTTTCCTTTGATTGTTTATTTTGCTTCAAAAGGTTATTTATCAATAGCTAAATAATAAAAAGGAGGATAAAAAAATGACTTTAAGACAAATATTAATTTTAATTGCTCTTGGTTGTATTTTTATATTTGCAGCTTATAAACTTGGTTTTATTGTTCCTGATGCAACTAAAATTACATGGATTAAATAATGAGTTTTTTTAAAAAAAACACTCATTAAGGGATAATATATGAATAAATTAAGTTAAAATTAAGGATTTTTTTAAAATGGATAAGCAACAAAAAATAAAAAAAGAATTTTACGAACATTGTCAATGTTGCGGAAGCGATTTGGGAATGAATATAAATGATATTGATTTGAATTTATTTGGTGCAATAATGACTTTAATGATTTTAATTAGTTTTGGATTTTTTTGTATTATTTGGTTTTTTGAGTTTATTTTCATAGAAACAACTTTATTTACGTTATTAATCATGACAGGATTCAAACCAATCTTTGAATTTTTATCAAACAGCATTATCTTTATCAAAAATATGTTCCTTGGTCTATTTTTCCCTAAAAGAAAACTAAGAAATTTAGAAATTAAATCAACCAAACAAGAACACCAAGAACATTTATTACTTGAAAAATTAGACCAAATAAAAACTGCGCAAGAAAAATTATTATCTAAATTAGAACAACAAAAACATAAAGTAGCCATTTGGCAATCTAAAAAAGAAAGAAAAAGATTGTTAAAATCTCAAAAAAACAACACACCAATCGGAAAGGACTAACTGTTCCAAAACTTTAGACAATTAAATATTTTTAAATAATATAAAGGCCAGCTTTTAAGTTGATCTTTTTTTAAAAGATTTTTCTTGCATTTCTAAAAGGCCGTTTGCATTTTTTGCTGCCTCCTAAATTCATGTTACCCGTCATTTATGTTTGGTAGCTAAAATATTTATTCTATAATAGAACGAATTATTTTGACGAATGATTTTTTGTCCAAAATATTTTTTCAAGCTATTTAATGCCACTATATTTTTTTCTTTTGATATAATATTAATATAAAATACATATTATCAGATTAATAATATAATCCACGCAAATTTAATTTATTATTTTAAATGCGTAATATATTTGACAGCAAGCTAACTTATTTCAAATAATTTCAATTTTTTGATGTATTAAAATTATTAAAACGTAAATATTAGTTAAATTAAACTATAAAAAATCAAAAAAGCCAAAGAAGCAAAAGGAGTTTTAATGCCAGCCTTATTTCCCAAAAAAATTAAAGTTATTTATGATGGTCTCTTGCAAGGTCAAGTTTATGAAATGGCTCAAAGTTTAGGTTTTTCCTTTCAACACATCCAAGATGTCCCTTCCAAATTAACCGACGAAAACGTTTTTTTACTTACTCGCAGTGTGAAATTTGGACAAGTATCTGATGATGCAAAAACTTTTTTAGAAAAAAACGCTACCAAAGTAATAGGTGTTGCTGTGTCTGGCAACAAAAATTGGGGCAAAAACTATGGTAAAGCAGGCGATACTATCGCTTCTAATTATAATGTGCCTTTGGTTCTTAAATTCGAAGGTTCAGGAATGCCAGAAGAAAGAGTTTTTTTAAAAAAATGGCTTGCTTGCTATTGTAACAACCAAAAATTGCCTTCTTATCAATTCAAAACCCAACCACAAATGCCCACCTCCAAAAAAACCGTCTTGCCACCTTGGATTATACTCAACAATCAAATTATTGATGAACAAGGAAAAATCAAAGACCTAAATAAAGACAAAGAAGCTTTACAAAGTTTTTTGCAAGAAGGAGTTGCCCCCAAACTAAAACGCTTTGCCACTTTACAAGACAAATTAACTTTTTTACAAGAAAACGAATATTATGAAAGCACTTTTTTGCAAAAATACAACTATTCGCAAATCAAAGAAATCTACCAAATTGCTTACCAAAAAAACTTAACTTTCCCAACTTTTATGGGAGCTTTCAAATTTTACCACGATTATGCTCTTAAAACTCGCGACAAACAACACTATTTAGAAACCTACGAAGACCGATTGTCAATAAACGCACTTTATCATGCCAAAGGTGATTTTGCAATTGCCAAACGCCTCATTGTATCTTTAATAAACCAAGACTTTACTCCTGCAACTCCCACTTTGCTCAACACAGGCAAAAAACATCGTGGCGAATTTGTCTCTTGTTTTTTGTTAGAAGCTGGCGACTCTTTAAACGATATTGCCCGTATTAATGAATTTTCGATGCAACTTTCTAAAATTGGCGGTGGGGTTTCGATTAACATCACTAATTTGCGTGCTAAAGGTGAATCTATCAAAGGCATTAAAGGTGTGTGCAAAGGTGTTGTAGGTGTGTGCAAATTATTAGACCACAGTTTCCGTTATGCCGATCAAATGGGACAACGTACAGGCGCTGGTGCTGTTTATTTGAACGTTTTTCACGCCGATATCATTGATTTTTTAAGTACGAAAAAATTAAGTGCTGATGAAGATGTTCGCGTCAAAACTTTATCTTTGGGCGTTGTAGTACCTAACAAAATGATTGAACTTGCCCGCAAAAATGAAGTTATGTATACCTTTTTCCCGCACACTGTTTTCCTAGAATACGGTAAAAATTTTGCTGATATTGCAGTTGATATGAGCTATTGGTACGACATTTTAATTGTCAATCCCAAAGTGCAAAAAAAAGCCATCAATCCGCGCCAACTCTTAGAACTTATTGCCCAAATGCAAGGCGAATCAGGCTATCCTTATTTAATGTTTTGCGATAACACCAATCAAGCAAATACTTCAGATCTGAAAGTCAAGTTTTCTAATTTATGCACTGAAATCCTTCAACCCACCATCACTTCACATTACAAAGATTACCATCAAACCCAACAAGACGAAATTGGTATGGACGTTTCATGCAATCTAGCATCAGGACATATGGGGAACATGATTACTAACAATACCATTCAAGAAACTGTTTTTATGGCAATGGAAGTAATGAACTGTGTTTCTGAAAATACAAACATTAGTTATGTTCCAGCTGTTGCAAAAGCCAATTTTCTTAACCGCAGTGTAGGTTTTGGAATCATGGGTCATCACGGCTTTTTAGCTCAAAACTACATTGCTTTTGGAAGTGAAGAAAACAAAGATTTAATTGATGTTTTTTTTAACGCTATTAATTTTTACAGCCTCCTTCATTCTTGCAATAAAGCAAAAACCACAGGCAAAAAGTTTTATCGTTTTAAAAAATCCAAATACGCTGATGGTAGTTATTTTAACAATCGTGGTGAAATTTTACCTAAAACTAACAAAATCAAAAAAATGTTCCAAAATATCACCCTTCCCACCCAAAGCGATTGGAACCAACTCAAACAAGATGTCATGAAATTTGGACTCTACAATTCTCATCGTCTTGCAATAGCTCCAAACGGATCAATTGGATATATTATGGGAGCAACTCCTTCCTTGACTCCTGTAAAACAATTAGTAGAGGAACGCACCTATGGTAACTCTAAAACTTACTGTCCAATGCCTGCATTAAAGCAAGCTTCCTTTATGTACACCACTGCTTATAAAATAAACAAATACGATCTCATTGATGTTATTGCTATTGCCCAAAAGCACGTTGATCAAGGTATTTCTTTTGAACTTGGTATTACATCTGATATTACTACGCGTGAATTACAAAAATACTATCTTTACGCTCATCACAAAAAGATAAAAACCCTTTATTACACACGAACCCAAAAGCTAAAAATTGATGAATGTGAGGCTTGTGGTGTTTAAAAACACCTTATAAAGCTGAATAAAAAATAATTAATGGAATAAAACTTTGATTAATAAATTATATTTATAATTCTCAGTCAAGTTTGACTGCTTCTCGTACTTAGTTTTTTGTGATTTTGTTTTTTTGCTAAAATAAGGCTATCACATGGATAGTCTTTTTTTATTCTTAAAAATAATTATTTTTCTCTTAACTCCTTTTATATTAAAATAAATATTCCTATTATTTTCCCAAAATACAAATCTTACCCAAATAAATTGTTCATTATTTTTCAAATTATAATCCCACAAAATAACCCTTTCAATCTTATCCCAATTAATTTATACTAAAAAAACAAAATCCCAAAAAGAAAAAGGAGTAAATCAATGAAAACCAAAAACCCCCAACCCCAAACAAATTCCAAAATCCATTTTCAAGGAGCTAACTGGAATGTATTAGAAGACAAATATACCCATTTTTTTTATGAACAAAATTTAAGTCAATTTTGGCGTCCTGAAGATATTAGTTTGCAAGGCGATCTTGCTGCTTGGAGCGAACTTACCATAGAAGAAAAAACTGCTTATTCACGCAATCTTTTAGTTCTTACTTTTTTAGATACTTATCAAGGTGATTTGGGTATGCCCATTATTGCTCGTTCTTTAGAAGAACATGAACACCAAAAAAAAGCTACCCTTAATTTTATGGGAGCTATGGAAAATGCAGTACATGCTAAAAGTTATTCTAATATTTTTATGAGCTATTTAACTAACAAAGAAATTAATCAACTTTTTTTGTGGGGTAACCAACAAAAAAGTCTTCAAACCATGATGCAAGTAATTGTAAAAGTTTATGAGGCTTTGGAAGACCAGATTTATTTAAAAAAACAAACTTCCTTGCAATTTATTGAATTGGAATTTAAAAAAACTCAGTGGAAAGCTATGGCAGTATCAGTTTTTTTAGAAACTTGGCTGTTTTACAGTGGTTTTTACTATCCTTTATATTTTTATGGTCAAGGGAAATTGATGCAATCAGGAGAAATTATTAATTTAATTATTCGTGATGAAAGTATTCATGGTGTTTATGTGGGGCGTCTTGCAACTGAACTTTATCAACTGTTTGATAAACCCACCAAACAAACTTTAAAAACATGGTTAGATGATTTGATGCAACAACTCTATCAAACAAAAACATCCTTAGTCAATGCCATTTATCATAAATTAAATTTAGAAGATGATGTTAATAAATTTGTGCGTTATAATGCCAATAAAGCTTTAATGAATTTGGGTTTTGATGCTTTTTTTCCATCCGAAAATGTAAACCCTGTTATCATTAATGGACTTAATACTGAGACTAAAACTATGGATAACTTTTCTATGAAAGGAAATGGTTATCAAAAAATGCGCTCTGAGGCGTTGCAAGATGAAGATTTTTATTTTTAAAGCCATAATCAATAATCAATAATATTTAGTTTTATAAT
>NZ_MAPF01000005.1:0-669 GCF_002554195.1 New Jersey aster yellows phytoplasma
ATTTAGTTTTATAATTTTAAATCAAATGAAAAATTGTTTTGTTAATCATTTATAAGAATTAAATAATTTAGATGGGGCGTAAATATATATATATATATATATATATATATATATATATATATATATATTGAAATTATGATATAATTTTTATTATTTAATTATTATTTGTATTCCTTTTTTTATTAGAAAAGAAAATTGATAATTTAAAAATTACTTACCCCAATAATTTAAAATATAAAATCATTATAAAAATTTTAGAATTTATATTAATGTTTTCTTTTTTATTTATTTTTAAGATATTTAAAAATATTAAATACTCCGATTAATTTGATTTTTTTAGTATTATGCTTTTTTTAGCTTTCATCCAAGAAAAAAAAGAAAAAAACATTAATTTAAATTCAAATTTTTGAATGTTCTAGATTATTTGGTAGTATTTTTTATTTGTTTTACTCTCTTTTATTTTTTTATGGTGGTTTTAAGTAATTAGGAATTGAGTTTAGAATATTTAATATTGTGTGTTTGATTCTTTTATTAATTGATTATAGATGTTTTAATATTTTTCTAATATGTTATTTAAATTTATTTATAATAAATAAAAAGAACAAAAGAAAAAAATTATAAGGTACATAAAAAATGATTTTTTTTAGATTTTATATTTGATAATCCTGA
>NZ_MAPF01000006.1:0-952 GCF_002554195.1 New Jersey aster yellows phytoplasma
AATTTTTAAGAAAAAATCATAATCATAAAAATCAAAAAACTAATAAATTAATTGAAAAACATATTTTTGTTAAAACTAAAAAAACTATTTTCTTATCATTTTTTTCCTTAATTTATTTCATTTTCTGTTGGGATTATTTTTATTGATTTTTAAATAAATATCATAGCGAATTATATTCCTTTTTACAAACTAAAATTACAAATTACCAAGGAATTAATTTTATTTATAGTAGGGCTTAAATTAATCATTATTTTGATATGTTGTTTTTATAAACTAAGTCTTTATTTTTGGCATCAATTCTTACCAATATCCCTTTATTTGATTACTTTATTAGTTATATTTTTATGCTATTTTATTTTTCTCCTTTCATTAATACATTTAATCCTATTATTGCCTTTAATATCTTTGCTAATTAATATTTTGATTTTAGTTTTTTATTATTAGTTTTATTAGTAAAATTATTTTTTTTATATTATTATTATTTCTTAAATATCTTTTTTCTCATTAGTAATTTTTATTATACGAATACTAAGATGAATTTATGTTTTATATCAATTAGATAATTTTTTAAAAAATAAAGTTATTACCAAAGAATGCTAATAGATTTTATTTAATTTTTTATGGCTTTATAGTGTGGAAGTGTTTTGTAGTATTTTTTAACTTTTTATATATGTTGTTATTTATTTAGGTAATTTAAAAAAATGATAAAAAATGAAATTGAATATTTACATTAAAATAAAATTAAAAGAAGTTTTTATATGGGCTTTTTTGGATCTTTAATTAAACCTTCCAAAAGATTTAAACTTTTAATAAATCAACACAATAAAAAAATAACTTATCTTTATTTGCTAATATATTTTAGGATTTTTGTATTATGGTATAAATTTGAATTTTATAAGAATTGTTTTATCTTTAATATTTAGTAATTTTTACCTTAATTATGGGTCACTTT
>NZ_MAPF01000007.1:0-6397 GCF_002554195.1 New Jersey aster yellows phytoplasma
TTAAAGAGAGGATTACCTAAAAAATATGAATGGATAATTATAATTATTTTTCGTTTATCTAATTATAAAAAAATATAGTATTATAATTGTAATCCAACTAATACTAACTTAGAAAAGTTAGTTTTTTAAAAATAAATTCATTTTGTAAAATTGCTATTTTCATTTTTTTGTTCCTCTTTTTTATAAACAAGATATAAAATTTATAAAGAAAAATTACAATTAAATATTTTTTTAGATATTTTAATATTTTTATAATTAAAAAATGTTATAATACAAATGTAAAAATCCCTTTTATTTAAAGTGTTAAAAGTTGGTTTTTTATTGGTTTTCTTTTGACTTGAAAGTATTTGTTTTGAAAGTATTGTTTTGCGTTTTTTTAATTTTTTATTAAAAAAAGGAGTTTTAAAATGATAGAAAATTATAATTTTACCTCTAAATCTTTGGAATTTGCTAAAGGTTTTAAAGCTTTTATTGCTCGTGGTAATGTTATTAATTTAGCTGTTGCAGTTGTAATAGGACAACTTTTTGCCAAAATTGTAAGTTCTTTGGTAGCAGATATTATTATGCCTCTTTTTTCTTTGTTATTTAATTATACTGGGGCTTTAAAAGATTTGAAATTTACAATTAAAGCTAATACTTATCTTTGTTATGGTAATTTTTTGCAAACTATTTTAGAGTTTTTGTTGCTTTCTTTTATTATTTATACTATTTTAACTTTAATGTCTTGGAAAAATCCTTTGCAAAAGGAAAAAACCGATAAAAATATGTTGCTTTTACAACAAAGTCTTAATAAAGAAATTGCTTTATTAGAAGAAATTAAAAATATTTTGAAATCAAATAAGTAATTGCAAATTAGTATTAACAATAAATGTTATTTAGTTGTTATTCAAACAATTATAAGGGACTATTTTTAATAGTCTTTTTTTATTAAGTTTTATTATTTTAATTATATTTATTATTCTTTTTGCCCTTATTATTGTTTGGAAAGAAATTGCAACAAAAAAATAACCATATAAACAAAAGAATTGTGAGTTTAGACTAATGAAAATTATTTGGAAATATTTATTCAAATACAAAATGTTACTGTTGTTAAATTTAATTGCTGTTTTGTTTGTTTGTTGTAGTGAATTGGGAATCCCTTTTATAATTGGTAAGTTTATTATTGATTATAATAAAAACAAACTTGATCCTTTCGCACTTTTAGGGCTTTTAACTTTATGTGCTTGTTGTGGCTTTATAGGAAATCTAATTCTTAATTATTGTGCTTCCAAAGTATCATCCTTGCTTTTTCAAGATTTAAGTGGTGATATTTTTCAAAAAGTACAAACTTTTTCACCCACTGAGATGAAACAATTAGGGATTTCATCTATCCTTAACTATACTACTTTGGATGTTTTTCAAGTAATGAATTTCATTTCTGTTTTTTACCGTACTGCTGTTGTTTCTCCTATTATGCTTGTAGTTAGTGTTATTACTATTTTTTATGTAGCTTCTTTTTTGCTTTTAGGAATTCTTTTTGTTGCTCCTTTTTTAGTTTTAACACTATTTATTATTCTTAAAAAATCCTATATTTTATCACAACAACAACAAAAAAAATTAGATGAATTAAATGTTATTACTCGTGAAAATTTAATTGGGATAAAATCTATTCGTGCTTTTCGTCAAAGTCAATATGAAACTTCTCGTTTTTCTAAAGTAAATCATAAATATAGTTTTTTTCTATTAAATTATTTAATTTTATGGTTTCTATTGATCCTATCTTTTATTTTTTTTAAATTGCTCTATTTTGATTAATGTTGGGGTAGGAGTGCATTTTTTAACTCAAGACAATCCTGGTTTTACTACAGGCAAACTTCTTTCATGTATTGATTATCAATTTCATGTTTTATTTGCTATTTTGGATTTTTTATTACTCTTTATGATGTTTCCTAAAACTTTGGTATCTGTTAGAAGAATTGAAAATGTTTTAAATGTTACCCCCAAAATAAAAAATGTTTGCAAACCTTTAAAACCACAAATGCCTTTTCAAACTTTGTCTTTTGAAAATGTTACTTTTACTTATCCTGATGCTACACAACCCACGTTAGAAAAGATTAATTTTAGTATGAAAAAAGGACAAATTGTAGCTTTTGTAGGTGCTACTGGTTCAGGAAAATCCACCTTAATAGGTCTTATCCCCCGCCTTTATGATGTGTGCGAAGGCGCTATTAAAATTAATGATATTGATATTAAAGAATATGATCTTAATTATTTGCGTAATAAAATTAGTTTTATTTCTCAAAAAAATGTTTTATTTAAAGGAACTATTAGAAGTAATTTAGCTTTCGGTAAACAAAATCCTCAAGAAAATCAAATGAAAGAAGCATTGCAACTTGCTCAAGCTTATCAAATTATACAAAATAAAAATCATAAATTTAATGAAATAGTAAGTGAATTGGGTACTAATTTTTCAGGGGGACAAAAACAAAGACTTTCTATGGCAAGAGGATTTCTTAAAAAACCTGATATCTATATTTTTGATGATTCTTTTTCAGCTCTTGATTATAAAACTGAATATGAAATTAGAAAAACTTTTTTTGAAATGAAAGGCCAAAACTTAGTGTTAATTGTTGCTCAAAGACTTACTTCTGTTATTAATGCCGATAAAATTATTGTCTTAGAAGAAGGAAAAATGAAAGCTATAGGGACTCATCAAGAATTAATGAAAAATTGTCTTCTTTATCAAGAAATTGCCAAATCCCAAAATTTAGAGGTTGTTTTATGAAAAGAATTTTGAGATATTTAAAGCCTTTTAAAAAACAAATTAATTTAGGACTTTTCTTAATTTTTCTAGCCTCCCTTTTTAATGTTTTTTTGTTTTATTTTGAAGGTAGATTTATTACTGATGAAATTCAAAAATATTATAAAGATCGTAGTTCCTTTTCTGTTCCTTTTTTTGGCAAAAACATTATGCATTACATTATCTTTATTTTATGTATTAATCTATTTTTATATTTGTTTGTTGTTATGTGTCGTGTTTTTTTTAATAAAATGTTAATTTCATCTATTCATCAAGGTATGAGAGATTTGCGCCAAGATTTGCAAAAAAAAAATCATCGTTTACCTATTAAATACTTTGATTCTAATACTTTAGGAAATATTATGAGTCGGATGACAAATGATATTGAAGTTATTTCTAATGCCTTACAACAATCTTTTTCTATTATGTTAGCTTCTTTTTTAATGATTGTAATGATTATTTGTTTTATGTTTGTTTTACATCTTTTTTTAGGTATTATTGTCTTTATGATGATTCCTTTTTCCTTTTATGCTATTTATAAAGTTTTTGCTAAATCACAGAAAATCTTTATTCAAAGGTTTGATGAATCAGGGAATTATCATGGTTTTTTACAAGAAAAATATACTGGATATAAAGAAATTATTTTATATAATCAACAAAATACAGTTATTGAAGAGTTTAGTTATCAAAGCAAGTGTTTAGAAAAGTTAGTTTTTAAATCTAATTTTTTGTCTGGATTAACTTCACCCATTGTATGTTTGTTTACTCATTTTACTTTAATTGCAGTTAGTATGGTGGGTTTTTTTTGATTGAAGGCCATAATACATCTCCTTTTTTAGCTAAATTAGGAGTAGGAGTTATTGGAATAGGACTTTTTAGATGTTTTTTACAATTTGTTTGGCGTTTAGGCAATCCCATTATTGAAATAGGTCATATGTCAGTTTTATTACAATCTGCTAATGCTGCTTCTAGAAGAGTATTTGCTTTTTTAAATGAAATTGAAGAAGCTCCTGAAGTGCTTAAACCTCAAGTTATTGCTAATCCTCAAGGAGAAGTTGTTTTTGAAAATGTTTTTTTTGGTTATAATAAAAGAGATATGTTATTAAGGAATATTAATTTTGTTGCCAAACCAGGACAAACCATAGCTATTGTGGGCCCTACAGGTTCTGGTAAATCTACTTTAATTAATCTTTTAATGCGTTTTTATGATATTAATGCAGGGACTATTAAAGTTGATGGAGTTGATATTCGTGAATTAAAAAAAGATAATTTAAGAACTATTTTTGGAATGGTATTACAAGATACTTGGTTTTTTAAAGATACTATTTGGCAAAATATTAAATATGGCAAACAAGATGCAACTGATGAAGAAGTAATACAAGCAGCCAAACAAGCTCAAGTGAATTATTTTATTAATACTAAACCTAATGGTTATCAGATGCAAATTAATGAAGAAGCAGATAATTTGTCTCAAGGAGAAAAACAATTAATTACTATTGCAAGGACTATTTTAAGTGATCCTAAAATATTAATTTTGGATGAGGCTACTTCTAATGTAGATACTAGAATTGAAATTTTGTTACAACAAGCTATTCAAAAGTTAATTCAAAACAAAACTGCTTTTGTTATTGCTCATAGATTATCTACTATTGTTAATGCTGATAAGATATTAGTGCTTAATAGAGGGGCTATTATTGAACAAGGAACACATCAAGAATTATTAAATTATAAAGGATTTTATTATAAACTATATCAAAGCCAATTTCAAAAATAATATATAATATTAATATTAAATATAAAGACCAAATATTTATATAGTTGGTCTTTCTTTTCTAAAAATATTCTTAGAAAAGAATTGAGCGTTAAGACAAAAATTATTTAAATATTTTTTAAAAAAATAAAAAGAATTTAGAAATTCGTAATCAATTAATTGAACTTCATTGATCATTAGTAAAAAAATAGTTTAAAATTCAAATATTACCCTAAATTGTTAACTAGAGAGGTTTTGTACCAAGAAGGAATCTTAGTATTAATCAAATACCTCAATTCACCTTAAATCCAACAAAAACCACCAAATCAAATAATATCATTTTTAAAGAAAAAAAATATGAGCCTGATAGAATAAGAAACCTCAACCCAAATCGATTATGGTTAAAACAAATAAATCATGAATTACTGCTTAAAAAATTAAAAACCAAATTTTTAAGTTTTGTTATAACCCTAGACAACATAAAAGAATCTCACCAACTAACTTTTGCCGTGTTCCGTTTTATTAGACAACTTTTATCTTTAAAATTGTTCTTTAAAACTTAAAATTAAGTGATAATTTCATATCTTTTCAAACCAACAAAAAATTTAAATTATATAAAAAAGTGTCTAATTTTTTTATAATTTGTTAGTTTCAAAAGATATTTTTTTAAATATTTTACCCCTTCATATATATAATTGCTTAAAAAAAGTTAAAAACACTCCTACAAAATGAAAAGAAAATATTTTTTTACGTAATTATATTATTTTATTTTAAAAAAGGGCGCAAAAAGTAACCTTTTTCAAGGTTAACATTTAAACAATTAATCAATTTTTTTTATATCAAGTTTTGAGAATATTGAATTGGTGAATTATAGTTTAATTTAGTTAATAGCCATTTTTGATTCCAAAAAGCAGGAAATTGTTTAATGATAGTTTTTATTTTGGCCATTGGGTTTTGGAAATAAAAAAGGATGGCGGTGTTCTAAAATGCTTTTCATTTGACCGAAAAAGTTTTAAATGACAGCGTTATCACGGGTAGTGGTTTTTCTGGACATGCTGATTAAAAAACCTTTAACATGAGAAGCGACAATTTGATTGTTAAAAGAGTCGATAATACAATAAAAATATAAAAAACCTTGTTGAGTTTTAAAATAAGTGATGCCTGTGAAGAGTTTTTGCATCGGTTCATAGGTTTTAAAATCTTGGTTAATTAAATTAAGAACTATTTTTAATTGAGATTTTAACTGTTGGTAATGATATTTATTTTTTTGATTCTTAAACGACAACAAATACTCTTTTCTTTCATGATGTGATAAACTTTTTTCTTAGTGATGGTTTCATTAAAATTTTTTTGATATAAATTAGTGATTTTACTATGGCCAAATAAATATTCATGAATTCTGCATAAAGATTCAATACGTTTTTGTTGTAAAAGATATTTTTCTTGTTTTAGTTTAATTTTATGGTTAACTTTTAACCAATAATAATAAGTACTCCTTTTAGTTTGAATCGTTTTTAAAATAGTGGTTATATTTAAATCATTTTGAAACTTTCCCACTAAATTAAATATATTTTTTTCTATCTTTTCTATTTTTTTAATAATTTGTTGTAATAATTTTATTTTTTGTTTTAATTTTTGCATCTTAACACCAATGTATCTTATATTTTTTTCATTATATCAACAATTATAACTCTTTAAATGTTTTTTAACGCCATTAAATAATTTATTAATGTTATTTTTTGTCTAATATATGAATCACCCCCCTTCCATATTTTTTTTTATTTATAAAACACATACCTATAACTGGTATGGCAGTTAATTTAAAAATTAAAGTTTATTTAATGATTGAAATAAATTAAAAAATAAAA
>NZ_MAPF01000008.1:0-5094 GCF_002554195.1 New Jersey aster yellows phytoplasma
TATCGATTAATAATAATGATATTAAAAATGATAATTCGATAATATCAAATATCGAGTATCATTATATATATAATGATATAAAATATTCCTAGTTAAATATGTTTGTCTTTATATAGAATATTTGAAGAGACAAATTGTTAAAAAACTGTTAGTCGTTTGGAAATATATTTATACATAGGATGTATCTTTTCACCCGATAACCTTGTTTTGTTTTGATTAAGAAGAATTGAATATATTTTAAATCTTCTTGACGATAATAAACAACATTTAAACCTTTCTTATAGTTTGTTTTGATAGGATTATTATATTTATATAGTTTATTGGGGTCTAATTGGTATAATTTTAAGTTTTCTATTTTATGGATATTGATTTTGCCAATTAATTCTTTAATGATATTTTTAGAATCATTTTTATAATTGATTTGAAAGATATCATGATGGGTTTTAAGGGGTTTTAAATTGAAAGTTTTTACTTTATCTTTGATAGTTTGGAAATTTTAAAAAGAGATAACAGTTTTTGTGGGGATTTTTAGTTTTTTGCCTGTCTTAGGGTTTCTACTAGTGTAGGTTTTTTCTTGGTTTTAAGATAAATTTACCGATTTTAGAGGATAAAATTACTTCTTCGTTTGTGATGTAATTAATTCAATTAGGTCATTTTCGAATGAGTTATAAAATTCTTCTGTTTTAATGATTGAGGTTTTGTTGGCCTCAACTATTTTTTTAATTAATTCTTTCTTTGTCATTTTTGGGTTTCTCCTTTTTGTTGGTTTTTATTTTTCTCCTTTTGTTTTTGTTTTAATAAGTTAAGAATTTAAATGCGAAAAATAAGTACTTTTTGAAAAGTTTCAATTTGAGATTACTTTCAAAAGATGTAATTTACCTGAAAGAATGTTATTTCACATGATTAAAATAAAAATAATGGTACAAAAAGTACCATTATAATAGAAATAGAACCTTCGCCCGAGTTTTAAAAAAAAGTTAAATGGTCTTCTTTTGGTTTGGAATCTAAGAAAATGACATTGTGAATAATTATTTTTGTTGAGGTTTTGTTTTGTCCTTCGTTGTTAGTGTATTTTCGACATATATTTTCGAACTTTTGTGTAAATATGTACTCATGTTTTCGGCTTGGTTTCTAAAAACTAGACAAGGAATATATTGAACTTTGTCCTTTCCTTAGTTAACCACTAATTGGAAATCGATTTTGGGAATTTGTTCTTTATTACTATTGATATATTCTAGGTCATGAGAAATATTACCAATTAATTAAACTTTGTTTAACATTTTTGGTTTCTCCTTATTTTTTATTCTTTGGGCTTATTTTTCTAATTGCATCTTTTTTTAGATTTATGATTTGTGAGAGTTTGAAATTTAGTTTTTGGTCTATTTCTTATTTGGTGAAAGTTGGGTGTTAAGATTTATTTATGTTGTCTAGGGTGGTGCCGAAACTTTAAAAAATAAATAACACCGATTTTCTTTTGGCTTAGTTTGGTTTTTAATTTTTTAAGCAGTAATTCGTGATTTGCTTGTTTTAAACATAATTGATTTGGGTTGAGGTTTTTTATTCTATCAGGCTCATATTTTTTTCTTTAAAAATGATATTATTTGATTTGGTGGTTTTTGTTGGATTGAAGGTGAGTGGCTTTTTTATTAGTTCATTGATTGTTGATTTTATGGTTCGGAGTTGTGTAAACAATGAAATCATAACCTAAATTTTGGTAATTATTTAGGGCTTGAAGTAATCCTAAGATTACTTCTTGGTTTAAAAAATGGTTTTAATTAAAATAAAAAAACCAAATGTGTTAAAATGGTGGTGTATTAAAAAATACAAAAGAGGAAAGAAACCTATGATCAAAATTAAAAAAATAATCAAATATTTATTTATTATTTTAGAGATGTTTCTTTTTTTATTATCAGTTGGATCGTTTTAACTTAAACAGGAATCATTAAATTGCCAAAAGAAGAAGTTCCTATTTTAAAAGAAACCAAAGCTAATATAAAAGACGAATAGGAAGAAACTAATTATAAAGTAAGAACTCAACCAATAATTAAAATTCATTACATATTTGATGGCTTTAATGGCATCGGTTATTATCAACAACAAACTCAAACCAAAAAAACAGTTTTAATGATATTTTAACCATTCAACACAGACTCCAAACCCAAAGTTGGAATAAAGATTGTGATACTTATAACCATACCACTTTTAACGGATTTGATGTTGATTCTTTCGATGCTTAAGATGATATTTTTATTTAGATAAATATGTAAAATTCGAAAAATAACAACAATGACGATTAAAGACTATTGCCTTGGCGGTTGTTTCGTTGAAAATGATAACTTCGCATTAACCTTTTTCCATCTCCATTTTAACCCTATCCGTCAAATTTTTTCTCTTTGCCAAGATAAACATAACTATGATAAAATCTAAGAAGCCAAAAAAAATAAAAGAACCAACTCTAACTGGTGATAAAATTTTAACAACTTTCAATATTTTAAAATGTAAAGAAATCAAAATTAAAGGAGATTTAATTAATGTTTAAAATCAAAAATAATTTATTAAAATCAAAAATATTTGTATTTATTTTATTAGGATTATTTGTAATTATCAATAATCATCAAGCAATGGCTGCCCCTAATGAAGAGTTTGTTGGCGACATGAGAATAGTTAATGTAAATTTATCAAATATTGATATTCTTAAAAAACATGAAACATTTAAAAAATATTTTGATTTTACACTAACTGGTCCTCGTTATAATGGAAACATAGCAGAATTTGCAATGATATGGAAAATTAAAAATCCGCCTCTTAATTTATTAGGTGTTTTTTTTGATGATGGCACCAGAGATGATGAAGATGATAAATATATTTTAGAAGAATTAAAACAAATAGGCAATGGAGCCAAAAATATGTATATTTTTTGGCAATATGAACAAAAATAATTTTTCTGCATTAAAAAAGGAGTTAAAATAATGTTTAAATTAAAAAATCAATTTAAAAAAAAAATTATTTTTTTGTTTGTTTTCTTAGGTTTATTATTTATTAATAATAAAAGTATTTATGCTTTTCCTGGAATAGATTTAGATGTAAGAAGACATCAATTAGAAGAAGAATTAAACAATTTATTGTTAGAATTAAACAATGTTTTTAATAATATGAGTTTAGATTCTTCAACGCGTTTTAACATGATGGTTGCAATTTCAAACACAATAGACACAACAAACAATCAACTCTCGACGATAAATCAACAAATTATCGAACGTGATCGATGCAACCAACAAAGACGAAACTACCAAAATAAACCTAACAGTCCTAGAAGAATTTAAATAATTTAAAGCATAATTTTTTATTTTCGAATATTTTTCTATTTATAGTTTTAGTAATATTCTTAATGACTAATAATATTTATCAAGTAATGGCAATGAATAATTTAAATGATGAAATTAATAAACTTTATTTAGAACGAAATCAATTAGTGATCAAAATTAATTCGTTCTTATCAAGACCCACAATACAAGAACTTAATGCAAATTATCAAAAATTAAAAATATTAAACAAAAATATATTAATTTAAAATATAAATTAAATGAATTTAATTAAATTCATTAATCAAAAACCAAGAACCTGATGAGGTTCTTTTTTTTATTTAATAACATATGCAACAATAGAAAGAAAAAAACTATTTTAATTAAAAAAATCTTTCAATCTTTACCTATAGTAATCTCATCTTTTTAATCATCACTTTATAATTGTTTATTATGTCATTAAATTCTATCTTTTTTCTGTCAAACCAAATATTCACTAATATAAAACAAGTAATAGTGGTTCAATTTTATCAAAATTTCATCACTAAGCAACCAAATCATAATTTGGAATTTAATTAATACTTGGTTAATAAAGATAAATAATAACCTTAATACTATCAATCGTTATTTCTTTATTTATTAAAATCAATGGTTTAATTTATGTTTATTAATAATTTATGTTTATTAATAATTTATTTTATTATTTATTCCTTCATTTATTGTATTTCATTGATTTTCTTTTTAAATGTATTTATTACCTTTTTTGTTTCTTTTGTTATTTAGGCAAATATCTTTTATTATTATTAAAGAAAATTTTTAAGAAAGAATGATTATTATTATTATGAGAATCAAAAAGTTAAATCAAAGTACCAAATTATGGCATCAACACCTCACTTCTTGCATGTATATACATGGTGGAGCTGGTTCTGGCAAAACTACCATTTTAATTGAAAAATTAAGACAAAAGAAAAAACCTTTAATTTTGGTAGCTAATAATGCTACTAAAAATATTATTTATGATAAATTATTTTCATCATTAAAAGAAGATTATCCTTCTTATAATGATGATGAATTAGAAAAATATTTAAAAGATAATTATGAAATTAGAACATTTCATAGTTTTGCTTATTCTTGTTATTTAAAATATAATATTTTTAATGAAACAGCAAAACAACGAAAATTTATTGATGATGAAACTAAATTAAATATTTTAAAACTGATTTTAAAAGAAAATCAGGATTTAAAATTGTATTTTAAAGAACAAAGAAAATATTCATTTAGAAAGTTTTTACAGGAATTAAATAATTTAATACGTTTAACTTTTCAAAAAGAAAACTGTTATTCATCTATTAAAATTTGATGATAAAGTTTTAAAAAAATCTTTTGAATTGTTGTTAAATTTGTATTATGAAAAATTAAATTATTATAATTTAATAACCTTTTGATGGTTTATTAATTGAAACTAGTGATTTTATTGAATTTGTTGAAAGGAATAATGGTTTAATTTATAATCGTCCTGTTTTATTGATGAATTTCAAGATTTAAATTATTTTTATTATTTTATTATAAAAGAACTTTTATTTAATAAACCAAATTCTTTATATTGTTTTGGTGATTATACTCAAAATATTTATAGTTCTTTTGGTTCTAGTGAACGTATTTTGGAACTTTTGTAAAAGATTTTATACCTCAAAACATTTTAAATGTTAATTATCGTTCTAAAGTCATTAATATCGTTAAAGCAGCTAATGAATTAATTGATAATAAGGAATATTTACAATTATCTTTTAGT
>NZ_MAPF01000009.1:0-1215 GCF_002554195.1 New Jersey aster yellows phytoplasma
AGTAAAGAAAATGAAATTGTTTTGTCAACGATACATGGATATAAAGGATATGAAAATGAATGTGTTTATTTAATTGGTTGGCAAAATCGAAATGAATCACAAGATAAAGTTTTAGAAAAAAATTAATTTATACTGCAATAACTCGCGCTAAACATGATATTGAAATTTAACTTAATAGATCTTCTATTTATTAGATATTTATTTCTTATTAAAAAGTAAATAATTTACTGTATAATTTACAAAGGATTAATGATAAATTTTGATTTAGATTATTTAAAATTTGTTTACCTAATTCAAAAGATATAGAAATTTATGATGAATTATCTACTACTATTAAAATTTATAATGAAAAAGTTAACCAATTAGAAAAACAACATAAATTTAATCAAATTACTGAATCTTATTATAAGAAATGTTATTTAAAATTATGTGTTTTATTTAAGGAAATTTCTAAAAATATTTATAAAGTACAAAAAAAGATAATGGCTATGAGACTCGTTTAAAAGGGTTTAATTATTATATGTTTGAACCTTTGGAACGAATTAAATGTTATAAAAAACATTTAAAAGAAAAAAGAAGAAGAATTTTGTCATTAAGTGATGATGATTTGAAATTGGATTATTCTTTAAAAAACAATTAAAGAAATTAAATTGCAAGAAATTAACCAAAATACAAAAATTTTTAAGGCATTATCGAGATTCTTCACAAAATGCTAGGATAAACTTTTTATATAATTTTAAAGATTCTACTAAAAAAATATCTTTTTATTACTTTGACAGCTCCTTATGATGATTTACAAAGCAAAACTATAAAATATACTTATGAACCTGATATTATGGATCAGGTAAGGAAACGTTTTATTCGTTTAGTGAGAAAAAATATTTATTAAATTTATTTCAACAATGCTCTCAAAAAGATTTGGTTTATTCCAAAATGCAAGATTTTCGTTATTTTTTGGTCTTTGGAAACTACTAAATTAGGAGTTATTCATTAACATATTATTTTTAATATTGATGTTTTAAATTCTTTTGGTGTATATTCTCGTTATTTGTGTACTGATAAAGATTATGCTTTGGGTTTGAAAAACCGACCTATTAAAGGAAATAAGAGTATTTTTTATGATGATTATTTAATGCATAAAATAGATGAAAAAGGTAATATTAAAATAACTCAAAATTATTATGAGAAAAAGAATGTTAAAGTGTCAAAAATTAC
>NZ_MAPF01000010.1:0-11512 GCF_002554195.1 New Jersey aster yellows phytoplasma
ATTTTGCTGTCTAATTATTGGACGGCTTTTGTTGTTGGAAAAAATAAATAAAATTATTTATAAATTACAAAAACTTAAAAAAATTATTAACCTCTTTTTAAAACAAAAATTAGCTAAACATTTGACTGTTTAGCTAATTTTTTTAGTTGTTATTAAGATTTTTCTTTGAGTTTTTTTATTTTATCAATAATATTGTAATTATTTTTGCTTAAATCAATCTTATCAAAAGAATCTTTTATAATGTTTTCCGAAAATAAATTTTTTTTTTTAATTAAAAAATAAGAGCATGAAAAAAACAAATAACCATCTCCTTTGGTGTCTTCGGGTTTTGAATAAAAAATGATAATTGTTATTTTTCATTTCTAAATCAATAGGATTATTATCAAAAAGAAAAGAAGATAACAAATGTTTATCATTAATTATTAAATTAAATTTACGTTTTAATTGTTGGCTTAAAAAATCAAGAGTCCCTTGAATTAAAGGAGTGCTTGCAGTTTTTAAAGAACAACTTAAAACATCATTTTCAAAAAAAGATGAATCGCCATTGAAAATAAGTAAATATTGTTCTTTAAATTGATCACTTTCTAATCCGTTTACAAATTGATTTAAACCTAAATATGCTAATTTGCGTGTTAACTGCAAAGAGTTATTTGGATTTTTAAAACAAGTAAAAGGTTTTTCATTTTTTGAATTTTTGCAAAATATGATAAAAAAACAAAAGACCAACAAAGTAAAACAAATAAAAATGATAATATTTTTCTTTATTGTTTTTTTCATTATTAATTTGAATATAAATTCCTTATCTTTTCTTAAATTATTTATTATTTAAATTTTTTTTTGATATAATTTTAAAGATTGTAATTCATAGTTATTATAACATTTATATTGCAAAAAATTTGTCAAAATTATATTTTTTTGTAATTTGTTCTTTTTAAAAAAGAATAAAATCTTTAACTTTCATTTCAGTTTGAGCAGTTTTGCCATATGTTCTAAAAGTAAAATCATTTTTTTCATTTCGTTATCACCAATAACTACTTAATAAGGAATTTTTAATTTTTGAGCTTCTCTAATTTTATATCATAAAGTTGTTTCTTTTGAATTAATTTCTACTCTGAAACCTTCAGATAAAAAAAGATCTTTTATTTTTTGAGTATATTTTCTAAATTTAAAGAATAAGCAAAAGGAATTAAAATTACTTTTAAAGGAGCAAGCACATTTCTTCAATTAAATGAGATAAAAAACGTTCCAAAGTTGAAACAACAGAACGATGAATCACAACTTGGACGACAATGTTTATTATTACAGTCAATAAAAGTTAAATTAAATTTTTGTGGTAATAAAAAATCTAATTGAATAGTTGACAAAGTTTCTTCATTTCCTAAAGCAGTAAACACTTAATGGTTTTTTAAAATGTTTTTTTGCATTTAATCACATTTCATCATCTAAAAAATATTTTTCTTTATCTTTAGGATCACAATAACTTAAATTAATTATTTTTTAATTTTAAAATCACGATAAATTCAAAAAATAATTAATTTAATTTTAGAAATTTATCGATAGCTTTTTCTTTAATTTTTTCTACTTTTTTAAAGATAAATTAATTTTTTAAGCGATTTCTTCGTTGATATAATATCTTTGATAATCTTCGTTTATATTTTCTAAAGGAATACCAAAACTTAAATAGATAATTTTAAATTCGTTTTTACTTAGTTTTTTGCTTATTAATTTTAATAATAATTCATGGTTTGCTTGTTTTAGCCATAATTGATGGGTTGTGTGGTTTTTTATCGGGTTCATATTTTTCTTCTTAAAAAGGAAGATTATTAGTTTTTTTGGGTTTTGGGGGTTTTAAGGTGAGTTGCTTTTTCTTATTAGTTCTTTTATTTCCGATTTTATGGTTGGTGTTGTATAGGTGATAAAGTCATAATCTAAATTTTCGTAATTATTTAGTGCTTTGATTAATCCTAAAAACCCTTCTTGATATAAATCTTCTTTAGTTAAAACTAGCAGATAATATTTAAATTGCTTCACTATTTTTTTAACTAATGGTAAATGAAATTCAATTAATTGATCTCTTATTTCTAAATTCTTTTTATTTTTATGAAATGACCTTAATTATCCCCACCAAACTCAAATTCCCTTAGATGTTATTTTAGATAAAAATTTGGAAGACTTAAGCATCACACCACTCAAATACAAAGAAATGATTAAAATAGAAAAACAATTTTTTGTCAACATAAATTTATCATTTAGTTATGATAAAAGCAAAAAAAATTGATTATGCAATTAATTTAGTTTATCACTTTAATTAGAAAAACAAGCAGAAATTATCGTTATTTACCACATTTAAATAACTAAAAACACAAACCCACTTAGAAAATTACCGTCTAGCCATTGATGGAATTATGACTAAATTAAAAAAACTAGCCATTTAATTAAACATTGTTATTATCATTTTATCTCAATTTTCAAGAGATACATACAGCAATTATCAAGGTAAATCAACAGAAATAACAGCTTTAAAAGGAAGTGGTGGAATTGAAACTAACTCAGATATCGTCTTAATGATGTCTGAATTCAAACCCAAACTATCCAAAGAAAAAGAAAAACCCATAAATATATATAATTCAACCTTAGAAGAACTATATTCAGACTATAATGACAATGAAAATCAAAAAATAATCGAAGTATGTATCAAAAAAAATAGAAGTGGTACCAAAAAAACCTTAATTTATCACTTTGAAATGACCACTCAAACCTTCCAAGAAATCGGTTATGTTTTACCTTATCAAATGGAAACTTATTATTAATCAAAAAAACTAGGAGTTAAAATAAATGAATTTTCAAGAAAAAATAAAAAATATTCAAATCAACTTTCCTATGTCAGTTTTATTAAAAAAATTAAATATAATACCACCAAAATTCAATCCCAAATATCGTTTTCCTTGTCCCATTCATCAAGGACAAAACCCAACTTGTTGCCATTTAACTTCAGATAATAAAATTCATTGTTGGAAATGTTGTAAAGATTACGATATTATTGATGTTTATATGGAAATAAGAGGAATTAAAACCTTCAATAACGCTCTTGAAAAAATCAATAACTTTATGAAAACTCAAGAATTTAAAAACTTAATCCAACAACAAACTTCAACCCCTAATATTTCTTACGAACCTTTTAAATATCAATACCACCACAATAAAATCAACAACCCAATTGATGAAAAAGAAATTAACGCTACAAAAACACAATTATTTAAAGAAATATCGCCTTTATTCAACCAAATTAGAGATTATTATCATTATTTATTAACCACTAATCGAAATAATGAATCTCACCTAGGATTAGAATATTTAACCCAAAAAAAGAAAATTAACTATAGAAACTATTAAAGAATTTAAACTAGGTTATGCCCCATTATCTGATAAGCCTTTATCCTTTCGTCTATTAAATTATTGTAAAAAGCAAAATATCGATACAATAAAATTAATTGAATATGGTTTTATTAAAGATAAAACCAATCAACAAAATAAAACATATTATCACGATACTTTTCATGGTTCTATCATTATCCCCATTGAAAATGGATATAATAAAACATTTCATTTTTATCAAAATAACTTTCGCGAAGTTTCTTATTTCCAACCTAAATATAAATCCCTCAATATTTTTAGTCAAACACCTACTTTTCATTTCAGTTATCGTTTTTTTGAAGCGTTACCTTATATTAAACAAATGAAAACCATTATTATTCATGAAGGTTTTTTCGATGTCATTAGTTGTTGGCAAAACAATATTAAAAACGTTGTCGGTCTCATTTGTGTCACTCAACTACTTTCTAAATCACAAATAGAAATTCTAAAAAAAGAAAATATCAAAGTAATTATTGCCTTAGATAATGATGAAACAGGTCAAAAACGAAGTGAAGCCTTAGGAGAACAACTTAAAGAAGAAAATATTATTTACGAAATTAGACGCATTTTACCACCTTATGATAAAACTTGTAAAGATGTTGATGATTTATTGCGATAATTCAGAAAAGAAGCATATCAAAAATGTTTTTTAGACCCATACATTACTTATGAAGAGGCCAAAAAAAATCATAGTCGATTTAGCTATTTATTTTTTTGGAAAAGACAAAGTAGAAATAATTGATTAAAATTATTGCTTTTTTTAACTAATATATTAAACCTTACATGTATAATAACATTAACATACCTCCAAACACGCGCATATACCCCTAAATTTTGCGATTTTATTTTTCACAAATTCGGGGATTTTTTTTTTTATTCAAAATGAAAAAAAGGAGAAAAATATGAAAAAAGAAACAAATCAAGGAATCATTAGGGGCGGTTGGGAAACAAAATCAACCCCCAACGACTTAGTTCAAATCCAAAACTTTTTACAAACATTAAAAGGAGAATTATTAAATATTACAATTGTTTCTCATTCTAAAAAGAAAAATTCCTATCAACAAGCCAATTATCGCCCAAAAAACCAAACTCTATTTGTAGACCCTCAAATCTTAGATGAAATGAAAAAGTATAGAATAGAAATAATCAAAAATCACTCTTCCGAAAACGATAATAATAACTAACCCTTACCAACCCAATAACACCCCCCAAAACACCAAAATAATACCCTTAAAACACATTTCCCTATCTTCCAAATTAATTATCTTAACGAACAAAAAGATTATATTAAAGAATTAATAAGTAAGATAATCATAGACAAACTAGAAACTTTAAAATTATATAAATTAGATGATAAAAAAGTAGATAAATATAACAATCCTATAAAAACAAATTATAAAAAAGGATTAAATGTTATTTATTATCAATCGGAAGATTTAAAACACATCAAATTATTTTTAACCAAAAATAAACAGGGCTATCGGGTTAAAAAAATACATCCCATGTATAAATATATATCTAAAATCAAATAAAAACTTAACTAACAGTTTTATAACACTTTCAATATTTAAAATTCTTTGACAAAACCAAACATTTTTAAGGAGTGATATTTTATATATTATATCGATAATGATAATGATACTCGATATTTGATATTATCGTTGTATCTTTTATCTATCATTATTATTTTTCGATATATAAATAACTCCCTATTTTTCCTTTCCATTATTAAAAAGAGTCGTTTAAAATTATCCAAACACAATACCCTAACGCGCTGAAGCGCTAATAACAATCATAAGTACACATAAATAAAAGAAGAAGAAAAATAAAAATCCCCCAGTTGCGCGCTACCCCCCTTTTTTTAAATAAATATAATCATTCAGAGTTATAATGGTTATGTATATGATATAAAAAAAGGAAACAATATTTAAATCATGAAAAAAATAGCTAAAATAATAAGAAAAAGAGAAACAAAAAAATAAATTATTACAAACTCTAATGAAAAAAACCAAAAAACTGATAAAAAAACTGTTTTCGAATTAGTTAAACAATTTAATCAAAAACTAAATTTAACAACCATTTTAAAAACTATCAAAACCAAAAGAAGCACTTATTATTATTGGTTGAAAGTCGAAAATAAAATAAAAACCAAAAAAGAAAAATACTTATTACAACAAAATCGCATTAAAGCTTTATGTTTACAAGAAAAATATTTTTGCGGTCATCGTAAAATCACTGATTTATACCAAAAAACTTTTAACGAAAACATTACCAAGAAAAAAATTTATACTATTATGAAAGAAAACGGTATTTTTTGTCGTTTAAGAATTAAAAAAATAAATATTATTATAAAAATAATTTAAAAGCTAAATTAAAAGTGGTAGACAATTTAATTAATCAAGACTTTATATCAACTAAACCCATGAAAAAACTATTTACCGACATCACTTATTTTAAAACCCCCCCAAGGATTTTTATATTTTTCTTGTATTATTGATTCTTTCAACAACCAAATTATCGCTTCCCACACTTCCAAACATCAAAATAAAGAATTAGTTTCAAACACTATTAAAAAAATTCCCAAATTAAAATAACCTTGTATTATTCATTCCGACCAAGGAACAGTTTATCAATCACTAAAAATTCAACAAACTTTAACGAAAAAAGTTTTTTTAATCAGTATATCAAGAAAAGCTAATTCACGTGATAACGACGTAATTGAAAACTTTTTAGGCAAAATAAAAAATATCTTACAACATCAACATCATTTTTTATTTCAAAAATCTCCTGAAAAAATAAAAAAATTAATCAATTATTTCCCTAAATTTTGGAACAATCAATGGATTTTAGCTAAATTATTCATCGCCAAATCAATATTCCCCAAAGTTTTATATAAATTATTTTTTAATTTAATTTTAATTTTTAGTCTTGAAAAAAAATGCTATCTTTTTGTATGCTTTTTTGACCAAAATAACATAATTACGTAAAAAAAATAATTATAATTTAATCTTATATGGGGTGGTTTAAGTTTTTTTGCCTAACTAGATAGCGTAAATAGAAAAAAATATAAAAAATATCTTTTCAAACTAAAGAATTATCAAAAAAATATTTCTTTAGTTTGAAAAGATATGAAATTATCAACTTATTTTTTTAGTCTTTTGGAAGTTTAGTTAGAAGGTTTGAGAGTGCTGTTTTTTTAATAAAACGACTATTCCAGCAATAATTGCAACAACAACTAATAAAAATACCCAAACTTTATTACTTTTTAGGGGCATTGATAATTTATATTATTTGTCTCCTTTGGGTTTAATAGGAAATAAAAAATTTTCTCTTACTTTCGTTTTACTTTTTTTGAGTAAAAACGTTAAAATAATTTAATTATTTATTTTTTTAATTTATTAAAGCTTTAAAATGATTAAATATTTAAATAAATATTAAAAAAGTAAAAAAATATTAATTATTTTATTAAATAAGGTATAAAATATAGACGGATGATTATGTTTTGTCATAATTTCAAGATCAAATCAACCTTCAAAAATATATAAAATACATAAAGAAATATAAAAGGAGATTTTCAGTTAAATGAACATCAAAGAAAAAGCATTAGAAATGCATGAAAAAAATAAAGGTAAAGTAGGTGTCGTAAGTAAAGTAAAAGTACAAAACTTAGATGATTTATCATTAGTTTATACTCCAGGAGTAGCAGAGCCTTGTTTAAAAATTAAGGAAAATCCTAGTGATGTTTATCGTTATACTATGAAAGGTAATATGGTAGGTGTTATTACAAATGGGACTGCAGTTTTAGGATTGGGTAATATTGGTCCGAAAGCTTCTTTGCCAGTGATGGAAGGAAAAGCTATTTTGTTTAAGGAATTAGCAGGGATTGATTCTTTTCCTATTTGTATTGATTCTACTGATTCTCAAGAAATAGTAAATATTGTTTCTAAAATTTCCACTGTTTTTGGAGCAATTAATTTAGAAGATATTAAGTCTCCCCAATGTATTGAAATTGAAGATGCACTTAAAGCTAAACTTGATATTCCTGTTTTTCATGATGATCAACATGGCACTGCTATTGTAGTTGCTGCAGGAATTCTAAATGCTTTAAAAGTAGTTAAAAAATCTATTGAAGATGTTCAAGTAGTCATTAATGGAGCAGGTTCTGCAGGGATGGCAATTGCTAAAATGTTGTTGTTATTAAAAGTTAACAATGTTGTTTTAGTCGATAAAACAGGAACTTTATATAAAGGAGTAGCTAATCTTAATGAGCCTCAAAAAAAATTAGTTGAAGTAACTAATAAATATCAAGAAAAAGGAACTTTGAAAGAAGTACTTAAAGGGAAAGATATTTTTATTGGTGTATCTGCTCCTGGTATTGTTACAGCTGAAATGGTAGCTACTATGGCAAAAGATGCAATTGTTTTTGCTCTAGCTAATCCAGTACCAGAAATTATGCCAGATGAAGCTAAAAAAGGTGGGGCTAGAATTGTTGCTACTGGTAGATCTGATTTTCCTAATCAAGTAAATAATTGTCTTGCTTTTCCAGGTGTTTTCCGCGGGACTTTAGATGCTAAAGCAACTCAAATTACCGAAGAGATGAAAAAAGCTGCTACATATGCTCTAAAAAATATCATTAAAGAACAAGATTTAAATGAAAATAATATTTTACCAACTTCCTTTAATAAAGAAGTAGTTAAACAAATTGCTTTGGCAGTTTGTAAAGTAGCTAAAGAAACTGGAGTAGTAAGAAAATGAGCATAGAAAATGAACAAAGTTCCCCAGATAATAAAGAAAATAATAACAATAATAAAGATTCTAAAAATGTTAATAGTGTGTTTGTTCCTAAAAAAACTATTTTAGGATTTAGTGTGCCTCTTTTTTTTTGATGATTTTAGTAGTTTTTGTGCAAGTTTTTGTTTTGGGATTTGTGAGTTTTAAAACTACTAACAAATTTGAACCTGTATTTCATCCATTAATTACCCCTTTATTAATAGCTATGCTTTTGGCTGCTGTTTTACAAAAAATAGGTGCTAAAACACCCCTCTTAAAAGATATTGGAGGGGGTTCTATTTTATGTATTTTAGTGCCTTCTATTTTGTTTACTTATCCTTTTTTTAAAGATGGTTCTATTTTTTTGCAAATGCAAAATTTTATGAGAATTATTATGAAACATTTAAATGCCGAATCTATAACAGTAAAAATTCAAGAAACTAAATATACTTATAAAGCAGTAGGTTTTTCTAATTTTTTTGTTTCTGCTTTAATTATTGGTAGTTTTTTAAGTATGGATAAAAAGTTATTAAAAAGTTCTTTTAAAAAATTTATTCCTTTAATATTAGTATCTTTAATTACTGGTGCTTTATTTGTGGGAACTTTAGGAGCTTTATTACATCCTATTGGAGGGTTAGAAAATGCTTCTCAAACTTCTAAAGGGGCCTTTTTAGATGCTGTCTTTTATATTTTTGCTCCTTTAGCAAGTGGTGGTATGTCATCTGGAGTTACTCCTTTAAAAAAATGCTTATGCTGGGCAGAATTTAGATTTGCAAGAACCTTTTATGTCTCATATGACTCCTGCTTTATTAGTAGGAGGAATCTTTAGTATTTTTGCTTCTGGGCTTATTAAGAAATTTGTGAAAACTACTAAATATAGTGGTTATGGTAAACTTGAAGTTAAAGACGTTCCAAAAAATCCAAATAAAAACACTTATAAACTAGTTCCTGAAAAATTAAGTTATCATCAAATAACTACAGGTTTAATTGCTATTTTTACCTTATATTTATTTAGTGTTTTAATAAAAGAATCCTTAATTTTATTATTACCAAACATTAAAAAATACCTACCAGAATATATTGTCTTTTTAGTTTTTGTAGTTGTTTTAATGAAATTATTTAATGTAGTATCTGATTATTATAATAGTTGTATTAATCAGGCTTCTAAATTTGTTACTACTAATTTTACATCTGCTTTTTTAGTAATTCTAGGTTCTAGCATTCCAATGGAAGCGATGTTAAAACAATTAAATTTTAAATTTGTCTTCACATGTATAATGTGTGTTTTATTAGTTGCTTTAGTAGCAGGATATTTAGGTAAAAAGTTAGGTTATTATCCAGTAGAATCATCAATTACTGCAGGGCTTTGTACTAATAGTATTGGTGGAGCTGGTAATGTTGCTATTTTATCAGCTTCTGATTTAATGGGGTTAATGCCTTTTGCTCAAATAGCTACTCGTATTGGTGGAGCTTTAGTAGTGGTAGTTGCTAGTATCTCTTATCCTTTGTTATATTAACTATATTTTATATACATAAATATGAAAAATATTTATCATAAGTATTTATGATTATTTAAAAATATTATTTTAGTATTTTATTATTAGGTGATTTGATTGAAATTATTTTTACCAACGTAAAAATAACTAACATATTTATATCAAAATTCTAAAACGTTTTTAACTATTACGGTTCCCTTCGATTTGTTTATGATAATATTGGGGGGTGCCGTGATATTTTTAAAGCAAAACAAACTATAAAATATATCTTTGTTAATTTATTCGTATTATAAACATTTAAAAATTAAGTTAAATATGTCTTCTTTATACAAACCATTTATTTATAAATTTAGAGTTTTTATAATGTATATTTTAATTGTAATAATTACTCAAAATAATAACAATTATATTATGTATATAAAAACACTTACTAAAAACATTTATCAATAATGTTATAATAAAAGTATATAAGAGCGTTTTTTGAAAATCTTATTTTTTCCTTAACCATTTATTTTTTCAGTTTTTTTTTTTTTGATATTCAAAGAAATGATTTGCCTTTTTTCAACCATATTTAATCAAACAAAAATATGATTTTTTTACAAAATTACTACAGGAGTAACTTATGTTTCCTTTGTTGGCTAATTTAATTACTGTTTTTAGGATTGTTTTAGTATTTGTGCTTTTGCCTTTGATGTGTGTAAGTGAGCCTGAATTTGCTAATGTTTTGGCTTTTCAAATTATTTTTATAGTGGCTGCTATTACTGATTATTTGGATGGTTATATAGCTAAAAAATATCAACAACAAACTGTTTTTGGTAAGTTTTTTGATCCTATTGCTGATAAATTATTAGTTATTATAACACTTTTTTATATTTGTCAATGTCGTTTATCTGCTACGCAAGGAACCTTTTTATTTTCAGATACTCAAATGCCTAAAAATTTTTTTACTGCTGTTATTATGATTATAGTGATTAGAGAATTTTTAGTAACAGGAATAAGATTGGTAGCTTCCAATAAAGAAGGAGTTGTTATTAGTGCATCTTTTTGGGGTAAAGCCAAAACTGTTTTTACTTTTGTTGCCATAATTTGCCTTTTTTTGGGTTATATACTTCTTCTACTTTTGCTTGTGATGCAGAAAAATTGTTTGAATATCTAAGTAATATAGGTGATATTTGCTTGCTTGTTTCAGTTGTTTTAACTATTGTTTCTGGATTTGATTATTTTTTTAAAAAATTATAAAATTATTCGTAAAAACTTCGCTCCTGAGTAATTAATTTTGTTATCTTTTTTTGTTACTTCTGTTTTTATTATTTTTTTAAATTTTTTCTTTTAATTTTTCTTTTTTTGTTTTCTCTCTCTCAATATTAAAAAAATTGTAATAATTATTTTATCTTACTTTTTTATCTTTATTATTTTGTTTACAATATTTAAAAAAACATATTTCATCAAAACTAAAATACAAAATCAAAGGAAAATTATTTATGCAAAATACACAAAACCAAAAAGATTTATAAGACACTATTAAGGATATTGAAAAAAGTTTGGTAAAGGTAGCATTATGGAATTCACTCCCAAACTGATCTGTTACATTTTTTATAAAATTTTAATTTTTAAAATTGTTCTTTAAGACTAAAAAAATAAGTTGATAATTTTCTATCTTTTCAAACTAAAGAAATATTTTTTTTGAATTAAAAAGTGTCTAAATTTTTTTTGATAATTCTTTAGTTTCAAAAGATATTTTTTATATTTTTTTCTCTTTGCGCTATCTAGTTAGGTAAAAAAACTGGAATCACCCCCATATAAGATTAAATTATAATTATTTTTTACATAAT
>NZ_MAPF01000011.1:0-2305 GCF_002554195.1 New Jersey aster yellows phytoplasma
CTTTGGAAATATTGATTTGGCGATGAATAATTTAATTTAGCTAAAATCCATTGATTGTTACAAAATTTAAGGAAAAAATTGGTAAAGGAACAGAAATTATTAAAAAATATTTAACTAATAATCTTAAAATCTATAATCATTTAGTTCCTTAAATTAAAAAAAGATATAATATAAGAAATAAGCTAGCTTAAATAAGCTAGCTTATTTTATATTATTAAGTTGTTATTTTTTTAATCTTTTTTGTTAAGAATTAAATTTTTGTTTTGGAAACGAATATTAGATTTGCTTTTCATTTGATTCCAAAAACGACTTTCTACTTCAAAAATAGTTTCGTGAGTTAAGTGTTTTATATTGCCAATATTTTTGCCATAAATTTTGAAATGATCTTTTAATAATTTTAATAATACTGGAGGATTGATATTGTCTTTTTTACCTAAATTAATAACAACTTCTATAAAGTTACTATTTTTTCTTTTGTAAGAGTCGTTAGAACCATAAGAACCAAATCTAGATTCAAAACCAAAACGTGATCTGGTAAAAGAATTGTTAGTATTAATTCTTGGAGGAATGATTTCGGTATAATTTCTTTCTTTTGGTAAAAAGTTTTTCAATAATCCTTGGATAATTTGTTCAGAAGAAAAATTTTCTAATAACTTTTGTGCTAATGGATTTGGAGTAGTTTCTTCCTTGTTTTTTTCAATAATATTTAATATTTTTTTTCTAAATCCTTGGCATTTTGTAATTTGATGCTTTGAACAGAAGGAATATCTAGTAAAGTGATTTTTTCTTTTAAGTAGTATTCCAATTTTTTAAGTTGGCTTACTTTTCTGGGACTAATTAAACTGTAAGCTAAACCTTTTTTACCAGCTCTTCCAGTTCTTCCTATGCGGTGAACATAAACTTCGTCTTCATGTGGTAAGTCATAGTTAATTACCATTTTGATGTCAGAAATGTCAAGACCTCTTGCAGCTACATCAGTTGCAATTAAGATTTTGATTTTGCCTTTACGAAAATTATTCATTACATATTGCCTTTGGTTTTGTTTTAAATCTCCGTGAACTGCATCAGCTAAAAAGCCTTTGTCTTGAAGGTAGGCTGTAATTTCGTCAACATCTTTTTTAGTGTTTGCAAATAAGATAGTTGAATAATCCTTTTTTAAGTCTAACAAACGTACTAATAATTTAGCTTTGTCAACTTCTTTTACTAAAAAGTAATTTTGTTCGATTGCATTAACTGCAATGTTTTTAACGGGAACTTGTAGGATTTTAGTGTCTTTTTGGTATTTGCTTGCTATTTTTTTAATAAATGGAGGTAGAGTTGCTGAGAATAAGACAGTTTGTCTTTCTTCTGGAATCTTTTTTAAGATTGTTTCTAAGGCTTCTTGAAATCCCATTTTTAACATTTCGTCTGCTTCGTCAAGAGTTAGAATTTTTAATGCTGAGAGATCGATTTTGCCTCTTTCTAGATGGTCAATTGCACGTCCAGGAGTAGCAATAATTAAATGAGGTTTAGCTTCTAAAGATCTAAATTGTTTGGTGTAAGATTCACCACCATAAACAACAGCGATTCTTATTTCTTGATAAAATCTTAGTAATTTTTTTAATTCTTCGTATACTTGAAGAGTTAATTCTCTAGTAGGGCATAAAATTAAACTTTGGGTTTTTTGGATTTTTGGGTTAATTTTTTCAATAATGGGAATACCAAAAGCAAAAGTTTTTCCTGTTCCTGTTTGAGCTTGTCCAATTACGTCATGTCCTTTTATAATTTCTGGAATTACTAATGCCTGAATTGGAGTAGTATCGATAAAATTGAGTTCTTTTAAAGCTTTTTTAGTTTGCTCTAAAATAGGTAATTGTTCGAATAAAGTATTCATAAATTCCTCATCTTTCTTTTTTAATTTAAAATTAAATTATACAGATATAAATATAAAATGTTTACTAATTGAATTAAAACATTAAACCCTTTATTGTTTGAAGTTATTATTTGTAGTTGTTGAATAATCAATAATCTTGAAAAAAGGAATCATTTCAAAAACTATCAACTGTGTATTTGATGTCATTTTTACTTTAAGTAAAAAAGTTGTAAGACTTAATATTTTTAGTTAAGACCCTAATAAAAAGTATTTTGGTATTTTGCTTTTATAACAATTATGGTTTTAATAATAATTTTGTATTTTGTGAAATAAAGTTAAATAATCGTTAAAAAGTAAAAAGTTACACTAATTTATAATAGTTTTTTGATTTATAACATTTAATAATTTTTACTGCATCTTTAATATTATACTTTATTATGGTTGTAAATTAAT
>NZ_MAPF01000012.1:0-2062 GCF_002554195.1 New Jersey aster yellows phytoplasma
TGAATTAAAAGTGTCTTTTATTGCTTTTATTATGTGTTTGTTTAAATATGAGAGGTAATTAAATAATAATAAAAAAAGACTCTCATTGGATGAGAGCCTTTATAGATTTGGATTAATTTTAATATCGTATATTTCTTTTAAAGCATTTTCGTAAGGTTTTATGTCTATTTGACTAAATTTATTTTGAGTTTGTAAATTTTTAAATAAATCGATGTGTTGTTTAATTGCTAAAGTTTGATCAGCTTCTAATTGTTCTTTTGTTCACTTAATTGTTTTGTTTTTTCATAAATCAGATTTGTTTCATCTCTTATTTTTATTTTTTCTTGTTCATTTGCTTCTTCGTATTTTCTTCTAAAGTTTTTATATCTTTATTTATGTTTTTATTGTTAAATGATATATCATCCAATTGGCTATTTATTTTAAAATATTTTTGTATGATTCTTTTCGTTTTAGACATGAAAGACATTTGTTGTTGTTGGTATTGTTTGCGTAGTTCTTTTTCCTTTCTTTTATACGAAAAGTTATTTGCGGTTCTTCGAGTTCATTATGGATAATATATTTTAGTCTTTTGTTAAAATTTTCTTGTGAGATTTCTATTTTATTATTTATTTCAGCTTTATTGTCATTTTGTGTTGAGTTTTGTAATAAAATCTCATCAGAAAAGAAATGAAAAAATTGTAATTCCAATTAAAATTAAAAAGATAGTTGTAATAAGGATATATTTTTTGTTGCGGGTCATTTAGTTTGCTTTCTATTGTAAAAAAGTTATTGTGTTTATCTTTTGTCCTTAATTTTATTTTATCATTTTTTTATCATTTTAATAATTTATTTTTTTAAAAGTGACTTTGTTTTATGGTTTATTTAAAAAAGTTTGTATTTGGAACAATAAAAAAGCGTATATTATAAAGTTTTTTGGGATGTAAAAAGATGAGTTAAAATATGAGATTGTCAATAATGAAATAAATGTTTGATAGTTGTTAATTGAGTTCTTTGTTGTATATTTATAACATTTTTTCTTTAAATTGTTGATTATAATGGATTTTGTCTATTATGTGTTTTTGGTTTTTTTGGATATTTAAATAACTATTATAAATAAAACTCAACCCTTTTTGTTAAAAAAGCGAAATTGTAGTAAGATTACTATATTTGCTTTTGCAATCTTTTCAAGTTTTGGTCAATAAATCATTGAGTATTTCATTAGAATGGGTAAAATAATTAAAGAAATTATAAATTATTAATTATCCATAAAGCGAACTAGGCGGCCAGCCGAAGTATACTAAGATTAACCTATTGCCCCCCCAAAAAAATTCCCCTCTGAGGATTTAGGGTTCTTTTAAAAATAATATATATTATACAAAACGCCTTTGCTGTGAACTATCGTCAAAGTAGTAGTTTTGTGTTTAGGGAGAACAAACAATGCTAAATTTAAATGATTTAAATATGAATAAAGAATATATTAGTTTATCCTTTCATGTTCTTATAAAACATTTAATTCAATTAAAAGGGGCACTTTTAATAAAGAATAAATTAAAGAATTTGAGAATAATTTATTTTTTTGTTAAGACTACTGATTTCGGGCAAGGTTGTTTTTCTAAGTTTTTTTTACACTTATATCGTCTTATAAATTCTATTCAAAAATCTCGTTTAAAAAAAATTATCAATTAAAAAACAGCTTTTATTCAACAATAATTACAAGATTTAAATGAATCTAATAATTGGAATTATTTTTTTGATAATAAATATATTTTAAATAATTTTGATTATTTCTATGAATT
Organism: New Jersey aster yellows phytoplasma; assembly: GCF_002554195.1. Lineage (NCBI taxonomy): Bacteria > Bacillati > Mycoplasmatota > Mollicutes > Acholeplasmatales > Acholeplasmataceae > Candidatus Phytoplasma > New Jersey aster yellows phytoplasma. The sequence continues at coordinate 1,776 of NZ_MAPF01000012.1, forward strand.
AGCTAATATTAGTTATGAAGAAAAAAACCAAGAAAAAATAGAATTTATTAAATTACATATGAGACCTATTCCTTATAAATATTATTTATTTTTAAGAAATAATCTAAGGAAATTTATAAACTTATAAATTTATTTTTTAATGATTGCTGAAAATAAAGCTAAATATAATTCTAATAATGGTTGGTTTAAAAAAGAAAGTAAAAAAAATATCCCCAATGTTTTTAAATTATGGTCTGATATTTTACGTGATAATTTACCTAATTTAAAACTATTAAATTCTCGTTCTC
>NZ_MAPF01000013.1:0-6497 GCF_002554195.1 New Jersey aster yellows phytoplasma
TAATTATTTAGAAAGCAAAAAACTTAATCAATATATTAATCCTTATTCAGCTTATTCTTAACAATAAAATATAACATTTTTCTACTTAATCCAATTTATTTTATTAAAAAATGAAAGATAAAGGTATATTTTAATTTTAATTGTGTTTCGGAAATTCAAAAAAAACTCATTTAAATTTTATTTTTCAATTAAATCTTTTTTAACTTTTACCCTTTTTTGATAAGGATTTTCTTGTAGATTTTTATTTTTTATGTTGTATTAAACTGAAAAAATGTTATAATATTAAAATAAATAATAAAAATTAGATATCTCTAAGAAAAAATTACTATTAAATTAAAATAATTTTTTAATCCTTTATTTTATTGGTTATTATCAGAAGTTATCACTCATTCCCCTTTTGACTTGGCTCAATTCCTTTTCTCTTTTACATTTTATTTTTGAGATATAAAGGTGCATTTGCCATACATTTTTCTAATCTACTTGGTTTTTTACATTTTCAAAATCTTTGTTTAAATTATACATTGATTGTAATATATTAGCCATTTGATTTATAAAATTATCTTCAAAGGAATAAGACAAAGCTTTTTCCACAGCAATTTTTTTCATTTTTTTTATATTATTATTAATTATTTAAAATCACATTAAAATCAATATAAAATAAATAAAAAATAAATAAAAATATAAAAAAATGAAAATATAAGGTTGACATTCAACAAAAAAAGTAATACAATATTATTGGCAATCGTTAATGTGAGTGCCAAGAGGTGATGAATATGCTTTCAGATAGAAAAAAATTAATCCTAAAGGCTGTAGTTGAAAACTATTCACAAAAAAGACAACCAGTAGGTTCTAAAATGCTTACCTATTTACCTTATCTTAAATTTGCAAGTGCTACTATTCGTTATGATATGGTGCAATTAGAAAAAGAGGGGTTTTTACAAAAAAATCATACTTCTAGTGGTAGAGTTCCTTCTTTTAAGGGTTATGTTTACTATCTAAACCATTTATTAACGCGTGATCATGATGTTGCTTGTATGTTTGAAAGCATTGACAAAGTGATTCAAAAAAAGCGTTTTTGTAAAGGGCAAGTAATTAAAGAAGCTCTTAATTTGTTAAATAATTTAACTAATTATACTACTATGGCAATTGGTTCTGATATTTTTAATAATAGTAAAATTACTAAAATTGATTTTATTCCTTTAAATAGTGCTCAAGCTGTTATTTTGATTATTACTGATAAAGGAAATGTACAACATCAAAATATTTCTTTGGAACAAACAAAAGAAATTAGCATTTATGACCTTAAAGATGTAGTGCAAGTAGTAAATGATTTGTTGAAAGATAAGTTTTTATCAGAAGCAGCCCATATTATTCAAAGTGATTTTTTTAAAAAAACTATTGCTAAATATATTTGTTTTCAAGAACAATTAATTGCTTTGTTTATGGAAGCTTTTAGTAGTTTTGCCTCAGAGAATCTTTATTTTTCGGGGGTTTCTAAAATGCTTGAAAAACCTGAATTAAACAATCCTGAAATTATTAAAAAATTTATGGGTCTTTTAGAGCGTAAAGAATTATTAAAAATTATGTTAAATCAAGATAGTTTGTCTTTTAAATTTTCTGATGGCTTGCAACTTACTCCTTTAAAAGATTGTATGATTCTTTCTATTCCTTTCGATGTAAATCCTAATGAGAAAGGAAGAATTGCAGTTGTAGGACCTTCGTGGATGAAATATCCTAAAGTTATTCCTATTTTGGAATATTTGGCAGTTCATTTATCTAAATTAAACGATCAAGAATAACAAATAAAAGAATAAATAATTGTAAAATAAATAATTATAACAAATAATAAATAATAAGTAAATAATTTATAATTTAATTAAATAAATAAAATAACCAAACAGTCTGCCAAAATAATTGTAATCAACAAAATAAAAACATAATTATATGAAGAAAGAAAAGAGGTTTTAAGATGTTTTTAGAAAAAGAACAAGATAACTTAGATAATTTAAAAACACAAACAAAAGAATTACATAAAGATTATACAGAATGTCAAAATTGCCAAAAAGAAGAAACCCAAACAACAAATAAAGACAACCAAAAGGAAGATGAAACTTTTAAAAATCAACCAAACAAAACCAAACAAACAAATACTAAACAACAAAAACATCTATCAAAAGAAAGCAGTCATCAACAAATTACCAAATTACAAACTCAAATTAAAGAATTACAACAAAAACTTTCCCAACAAAAAAAACCTTTGATGAAGGGTTGTTAAAAAATCAAGCAGAATTCATTAACTTTAAGAAAAGAGCTCAAACTCAAAAAGAAAATGAATTAAAATATGCATCAAGTAATTTTATTAATAATTTATTAATGCCATTGGAGCAATTAGAAAAAGTAATTGATATGCCTACACAAAATGAATTGTTGCAAAAATATTTATTAGGTTTTAAGTTGTTACAAAAACAAATAAAAAAAGTGTTGCAAGATGAAGGAGTAGAAGAAATTGAGGCTCTTAATAAACCTTTTGATCCTACTTTTCACCACGCTTTAGAAACAGTGTGTGACTTTGAAAAGCCTGATAAAACCAATTTAGCAGTTTTACAAAAAGGTTATTTATATAAAAAAAGAATTTTAAGACCAACATTGGTTAAAGTAAATGAATGGAGTGATAAAAATGAAAAAAACGAATAAAATTATAGGTATTGATTTAGGAACAACTAACTCTTGTGTTGCTGTAATGGAAGGCGGCGAGGCAAAAGTTATTCCTAATGCTGAAGGTGGAAGAACAACTCCGTCTGTAGTTTCTTTTAAAGGTGATGAAATTATGTTAGGAGAAATTGCCAAACGCCAAGCAATTACCAATCCTAATACTATTAGTTCTATCAAAAGACACATGGGAGAAGCTAATTATACTGTTAATGTGAGTGGTAAAAAATACACTCCACAAGAAATTAGTGCAATGATTTTGGCAAATTTAAAAAAACTGCTGAAGATTATTTAGGAGCTCAAGTAAGTGAGGCAGTAATTACTGTTCCTGCTTATTTTAATGATGCTCAAAGACAAGCTACCAAAGATGCAGGTAAAATTGCAGGCTTAAATGTTAAACGCATTATTAACGAACCAACTGCAGCTGCTCTTTCTTATGGCGTTGACAAAGGTGACAAAGAACAGACCATTTTAGTGTTTGACTTAGGAGGAGGAACTTTTGATGTTTCTATTCTAACTTTGATGGACGGTACTTTTGAAGTGCTTTCTACTTCTGGAGACAATGCTTTGGGAGGTGATGATTTTGACTTGCGTATAGTAGATTTCTTAGTGCAAGAATTCAAAAAAGAAAATAGTGTTGATCTTTCCAAAGATAAAATGGCAATGCAAAGATTAAAAGATGCTGCTGAAAAAGCTAAAAAAGAATTAAGTGGTGTTGCTTCTTCACAAATTTCTTTGCCTTTCTTAACAATGAGCGAAGCAGGTCCCCTTCATTTAGAATACAATATGACTCGTGCTAAATTCAATGAACTTACTAAAGATTTAATTGATCGTTGTTTGGCTCCTGTAAAACGTGCTTTAAGTGATGCCAAATTAGATATTAAAAAAATCGATCAAGTGCTTTTAGTGGGTGGTTCTACTCGTATTCCTGCAGTTCAGGATTTAGTTAAAAATGAATTGAATAAAACTCCTAATAAGAGCATTAATCCTGATGAAGTAGTTGCTATTGGAGCTGCTATTCAAGGAGGAATTCTATCAGGAGAAGTTAAAGATATTTTATTGTTAGACGTAACTCCACTTTCCTTAGGAATTGAAACTTTGGGCAATGTCTTTACTAAATTAATTGAAAGAAATACTACTATTCCAACATCTAAAAAACAAGTCTTTTCAACTGCCGCAGATAATCAACCAGCAGTAGATATTCATGTTTTACAAGGAGAACGCCCTTTAGCAGCTGATAATAAAACTTTGGGAAGATTCCAATTAACAGATATTCCACCAGCACCTCGTGGAATTCCTCAAATTGAAGTTACTTTTGACCTGGATGCAAATGGAATTGTATCAGTTAAAGCCAAGGACTTAGGAACTAACAAAGAACAAAAAATTACTATTTCAGGAAGTGGTGCCCTTAAAGAAGAAGAAATTCAAAGAATGATTAGAGAAGCTGAAGAAAATGCTGAGGCAGATCGTTTGAAAAAAGAAAGTATTGATGCGCGTAATGAAGCAGAAAATATGATTTTCCACACTAAAAAATCTTTAGAAGATTTAAAAGCAGACGTTACACCAGAAGAAAAAGACAAAGTGGAGAATCAAATTAAAGAATTAGAAGAAGCTCTAAAAGGAGATGACACTGTTTTAATTAAAGAAAAAACTGGAAGTCTTACTAAAGAATCTCAAGGAATCGCAATGAAAGCTTATCAAAAAGCTCAAGAAAAAGGTGCGCAAGAAAACACCACTGCTAAAAATGAAAAACCTCAAGACGAAGTAGTAGACGCTGATTTTGAAGAACAAAAATAATCAATAATAAAAATAATAACAACAAAATACTAAAAATATAACTAAACAAAAACAACCATAAAAAACAAACTATAAAGAATAATGAAATCAAAGGGGCAAAACCCCTTAGTTTTATTATTAGGAGAAGTTAGCTACAATGACAAAAAAAGATTATTATCATATTTTGGGTCTAGATAAAGACGCAAGTCCTGAGGACATCAAAAAAGCTTATCGTATTCTTGCTAAAAAATATCATCCTGATATTTCCAAAGAAGCTAACGCCGAGAGCAAATTTAAAGAAGTTCAAGAAGCTTATAGTGTTTTAGGAGATGCTTCTAAAAAAAGTAATTATGATCGTTTTGGTGATTCTTCAGATAACGGTTTTTCTGACTTCGGTAGTGGTGGTTTTGATGGCTTTGATTCTTTTGGGGATTCTTTTTTCAGTTCTTTTGGAGATATTTTTGGTAATCAACAAACTAAAAAACCTTCTTATGATAAAAAAGTAGAGATGACTATTGGTTTTATTGATTCTGTTTTAGGGGCTAACAAAACTATTGAAATTACTGTAGAAGCTGATTGTAGAGTTTGTCATGGTAAAGGAGCAGTTTCCCATCAAGATGTTATTGCTTGTAGACGTTGTGGTGGAACTGGACAAATTATTACTGAGCAAAGAACTTTTTTAGGTAATATTCGTTCTCGTCAAGTTTGTCCTAATTGTAGTGGTAAAGGACAAGAAATTAAAAATAAATGTTATGCTTGTCACGGACAAAAACGTCAAAAAGTTAAGCAATCAGCTACCTTTAATATTCCTGCAGGGATTCAAGAAGGAATGTCTTTGCAAGTTCCTGGAAAAGGAAATTTTGTTCCTTTAAGTAATAATCAAAAAGCAGGAGATTTATATATTACTTTTAAAGTGCGCCCTCATGAATCTTTTGTGAGACGTGAATATGATATTATTTTAGAAATCTTTATTACTTTGCCAGAAGCTGTTTTAGGAACTAATATTTTGATTCCTACTATTTATGGTGAAGTAGCTTTAAAAATCCCTTCAGGGATTCAATCAGGAAATAAATTAAGAATGAAAAATAAAGGAGTTGCACATCTTAATTCTTCTTATCGTAAAGGTGATCAGTATGTTGTTGTTCATCTCAAAACTCCTAACCCATTAAGCTTAGAAGAAAAAAGATTATATCAAAAATTATTAGATTTGCAACATCGTAGTTAATATAAGTAATGATATAAATAATAAAATAATAAGGAGACCAACTTAAAAGTTGGTTTTTTTATTAAGTGGTAATATTAATGTTTAAATTTTTAGAGTTTTACATAGTTAATTTTAATTGTATTATGATTAACAATAAATTAATATTTTTTAATATAAATGTTGAATGGGAATATAGTTTTTATATTATGTTATAATTAATAGTAGATAAATAGTTTTACTATTTTCTATTTTATTAATATTTACAATATTAAATTAACTACTAATTAAATATTTTGAGTTATAACAAAGGCATAAATTCTTTTATTATATTCAAGTTAGAGACTTTAAAACTTTAACAAATCTAATTTGATAATTTAATTTAATAAAGAGTTGAAATAACATGTTTTTATTAGATAATTTTAAAGAAAAAATTCAAGATAATAAAAAATTAAGTTCGGTTACAGTTTATTGTAGAGCAACTTATAAAAGAGTTATTCAAAAAACTTTATTATTTATTTGTCACTTTCTTTTGTGTTTGTATGGCATGAATTAGGTTTTTGCCAAAGTTTAGGTGAAATAAAGAAACAATTATTTTTTAAATATTTGTATATGCCTACGTATTTTTTGTTCTTCTAGTGTATCACGAATAACAGCTCCTATTTGCCTTATTTTACTTTGGGGGCATTTTTAGGAATGCTTATGAGTTATTTAGATGTTCGTTTAAAATATATCACATACATCCGATTTGACTTGTAAATTAATAATATATAAACATTTATGATTAACTATTTTGTTTTCGTTTTTTTTT
>NZ_MAPF01000014.1:0-36914 GCF_002554195.1 New Jersey aster yellows phytoplasma
ACAATTACTATTTTACTTTATTATAAATTTTTTAAAAAAACAATCAACAATTAATTAATAAATTTGTTTTTTTGTATCTTTTAATTTTTTTGTTATTATTATTTTTTTATGTTGTTTTTGTTCTTTGAATATATTATTGAAAAGCAAGTAGATAAAAAATATCAAAATCTAAGCCTTTTGCTTTATATTTGTTAGTTTTTATCCTCTTATTAAAACTTTATAGAACTTTTTAAAAAGGATTAATAATTAATATTATTTATAAATTTGAAACAGAAATTAATTTTTAATTTCTGTTTTTTTTTTGAAAAAATTATTATTTATAATATTGTAATTAGTTAATTTTAAATAAATTTCGCTAATTTGAGTTATAATAATTTTTTTTATTATTTGCTTTTGTTTTTTTAATTTATCCTTAAATATTTTATGATAATAAAAATCCAAAAAACTAAAAAAACTCATTTTAGATTGGTTAGCGAAGTTTTGCCAGTCAAAAAGAAAGTATTTTAGTTATAATAATTGGGTATAAGTTTTTTATTTTGATACCTCAATTACTTTCAAAAAGGAGAGTTTATAAATGTTTAAATGGTTGAAAAGTAAATTTTTTAAAAGTAAAAATAATGATAAATATCAACTAGGTCTTAAAAAAACCAAAGCTAGTTTTCTAGATTTTCAAACTCTTTTGAAACAATCTAACAATATTGAACAATCGCTATTACAAGCATTAGAAAGTTTGTTAATTCAAGCTGATTTTGGCACTAAAACCATTTTTTTTTTGATGCAAGCTATCAAAGATGAAATTAATCAATTTCAAATTAAAAATCCTCAAAAGCTTCCTTCCGTTGTTTTTTCTAAAATGTTTGATTTGTATCAAAATATGAAAGATATGAAAAATATAAAAGACACATTAGAAAGTTCGCAAGAACAAGAACAAGAAAAAAACAAGCAAAACAAAACCAAGGCCCCAACCCAACAAATCCCAAAGATACTTTTACATCTCAAAATAACTTTCCTCAAATGTATTTGTTTACGGGAGTTAATGGAGTAGGAAAAACAACTACTATTGGAAAAATGGCCGAAGCATTGAAACAAGAAGGCAAAAAAGTACTTTTAATTGCTGCTGATACTTTTCGTGCAGGTGCAGTAGCACAACTCCAAATTTGGGCAAAAAGAGTAGGTGTTGAAGTTTTTTGCAAGCCCTTACCAGCTCATCCTGCAAGCGTTATTTTTGAAGGAATCGAACTTGCTAAAAGTCAAAATTATGATATTATTTTGTGTGATACTGCTGGAAGATTACAAAACAAAACTAATTTAATGCAAGAATTAGCTAAAATCAATCGTGTTATTTACAAACATTTGCCCGCCTCAAATTTACAAACTTTTTTAGTTTTGGATGCTACCACAGGACAAAATGCTCTTAATCAAGTTGATTTGTTCAATCAAGCAACCCCACTTTCAGGAGCCATTTTAACAAAACTTGATGGCACTTCCAAAGGAGGGATTGTTTTTGCAATTAAGTATTTATACAATTTGCCCACTAAATATATTGGTGTAGGCGAAAAAGCCCAAGATTTAATTACTTTTGATGTTAAAAAATATCTTTTTAATTTATTTGAAGGTTTTTTTACTTCTGAAGATATTTTATAATTGATAATTATAAAGAAAAACAAAAAATTTTATTATAAAAAAAATAAACCCCACAAAAACAAATTTCACAACATCACAAAGGAGATAAAAATATGAGTATATTAGGCGAAGGCTTACAAAAAGTTATTAATAAAATTAGAGGAAAAAAATCCTAGAACAACAAGACATTCAAAATATTATGCAAGATATTAAAGTTTCTTTGGTAGAATCTGATGTTCATTTACAAGTTATTGATAAGTTTAATGAAATTATTGAAAAAAAGACTTTGAAACAAGAAGTTTTAAAAGGTTTAAATAATAAAGAACATATTATTAAAATTGTAAACAAAACCTTAATTCAAATTTTGGGTTCTACTCGTGTTGATCTTACTTTTAAGCCTAATTGCAATTTGAATACTTTAATGTTAATTGGGTTGCAAGGAAGTGGGAAAACGACTACTGCAGGAAAATTAGCTCTTTGGTTGCGCAAAAAAATAGTAAAAAAGTTTTGCTTGTAGCTTGTGATATTTATCGTCCAGGAGCAATAGAACAATTAAAAGTTATTGGTAAACAAATTAATATTGATGTTTTTTCTAAACTTGATGCTGATGTTTTAGATATTGTAGATGCAGGATTAAAACATGCTTCGCAAGAAGGATATGATGCAGTAATTATTGATACTGCGGGGCGCCTTGATACTGATGAGACAATGATGCAAGAATTGCAACAAATTAAAGCCAAAGCTGATCCTTCAGAAATTTTGTTAGTTGTTGATTGTCTTTCAGGACAACAATCTGCTAATACTGCTCAGTCGTTTCACAATCAATTAGGAGCAACTGGAGTTATTTTGACCAAAATGGATGCAGATACTAAAGGAGGAGCTGCTTTATCAGTAAGAGCAATGACAGATCTGCCTTTAAAATTTGTTTCTTCTTCAGAGAAAATTGATAGTTTAGAGCCATTTAATCCTGATAGAATGGCATCTCGTCTTTTAGGAATGGGAGATATTTTAACTTTAATTGAAACATTTACTGATAAAATTGATCCTCATCAAAGTAAACAAATGATGGAAAAATTATTTGATGATAGTTATAATTATTATGATTTTCAAAAGCAATTAAAAACCTTAAAAAAATGGGTTCTTTCAGTAAATTGTTAAGTTTTATTCCTGGATTAGGTTGCAAGATAAAACAACTTTCTGCTAATTTAGGTGATGATGGATTTAATAAATTTGAAGTTTTAATTCAAAGTATGACTAAACAAGAAAAGAAAAATCCTCAATTAATTGTTTTGAGCAGTAGACGTAGACAAAGAATTGCTAAAGGTTCTGGTAATCAATTAAGTGATGTCAATAAGCTAATTACCCTTTTAGAACAACAAAAAAAATTAGCTAAGCAAATGCAACATTTTGATGATCAAGATCTTGATAAATTACAAAATGATCCGATGTCTTTTTTTCATGATATGAATAATAATAAATAATTAAAATTATAAAATCTTTTTATAAACACAATAAAATAAAAAACCAAACAAAATCTTGTATTCTAAGAAAGTTTTTCCAAACTTTCTTTTTTTAATATTACATTAATTATTTTCTTTTTTTACCTTAAAAATAGCAAAATCATTATTAACTTATAATCAAATTTCGGCTATTAGCTAAACGATAAAATAAATAGGAGAAAAAATGAAACATTTAGTTTTAGTTGATGGCAATTCGCTTTTATTTCGAGCATATCACGCAACCGCAAGCAAATATAAGCCCCTTTTGCAAAATAAAAAAGGGATCTATACTAATGCTCTTTTGTCTTTTATTAGAATGTTTGAAAAAATTTTAGAAGAAACTAAAGGCTATATTTTAGTAGCTTTTGATACTCCTAAAACTACCAAAAGACACCAATTATACGATGCTTACAAACAAGGAAGACCAGAAACACCTTCTGCATTGATTAGTCAAATTCCTTTGATTAAACAATATTTAGAACTAATTGGTGTTAAATATCATGCCCAAGATGAATACGAAGCCGATGATATTATAGGCACCTTAGCCAAAGAAGCAAGTAATCAAAACAATACAGTATCTATTTATTCCAGTGATTGTGATTTGTTGCAATTAGTAGATAAAAAAATTACTGTTTGTTTGCTTAAAAAAGGATTGCGTGAAATTAAATACTACACACCTACCACTTTGCTTGAAGAATACGGTCTTAAAGAATATCAAATGATTGATTATAAAAGTTTAATTGGCGATCCTTCTGATAACATTAAAGGAGTGTTGGGAATAGGACCCAAAACTGCTCAAAAGTTATTACAAGAATATGATACCCTAGATAATTTGATGCAAAATTTAGACAACATTAAACCTATTTTAAAAACCAAAATCCAAAATTCTCAAACTGATTTAGAACTTAGCAAAATACTTACCGCAATTAACCTTAAAGTGCCTTTGCCCTTTGATTGTATGCAAACAGAAATTCAAATACGTTTAGAACAAAACCTTAAAAATTTTTATGAAGAAATGGATTTTAGACGCTTAGCTATTACCAAATATGCAAGAATTGAAAAAGAAATAAATACCACAAATAAATACAATAAGGAAGCATCACCTAAAGCCAAAGAAGTGCAAGAAGCAGTCAAAGATAGCAATTTAGAAAACGATAATAATTTAAACCAAACAAATCAAATCAGACCTATCGCCACCACTAACAACAATGATAATAACACTCCAAAAGTTCAAGAACAAGGCGCCAAAACACCCCAAATCAACTTTCATTATCAAATTATCAAAGACCAAAACGCTCTAAATACTTTTTTGGATCAAATCCAACCACACGAAATTTGGGCTTGTTTTTTTGAGTTGGAAAAAGAAAATGACTCAAATACTTTTTTGCAAGGAATTGGTTTTTCCAATGGCAATGCACATTTTTTTATAGATGCCAATTTGGCTTTTGCCAATAATAACTTTTGCAATTATCTAAAAGATGCTAATTTTTATAAAATTGTTTTTCACAATCAAGCAATACAATTTTTTTTAAAAACACAACACCAACAATTAAACGGAGTTATTTTTGATTTAATTTGTGCTTCTTATCTTTTATTTCCTTTGAAAAATCTTGAATTTAGTCATATTATATCAAAAATAGATATTTTAAATAACACAAATTATGTAAGCCAATTATCTCAAAAAATTTTAATTTTAGAGCAAAAAGTAGCTTTTAAATCTTTTTTATTGCACGCCATTAAAAATAGTATTTTTCATTATTTAAAAGCCCAAAACCAATTATTTTTGTTTCAAGAAATAGAGCTTCCTTTATCGAATGTTTTAGCTCAATTAGAATATGAAACCAATTTATTACAGCAAAAACAAATAATAGAAGCAAATCCAATAGAAAAAAATATATATGAAAAAATAGAAATGCAACAAGAAAAAATACCAAAAACAAATCAAATGCAAGAACAAGCTCAAGAAAAAGATTCAGATCAAAATCAATACACAAATCTCAAAAATAATCAAGAACAAGAAAACCAAATCAATCAATTAAAATCATTAAAAGATGTTTTTGGGTATCAAAACAGTTTTTTTTAAATATGACAAAAATAAAAAACTTATAATTATTTAATTAATGATAATTTTTTTTGCTTTTCGTTAAAAATTTTAGCTACTTTAGGAAATATTCAAAAAATTAAAAATTATTTCAAAATAAAAAAAAATCATCTTTTAAATGATGAACAAACATTACATTTTTTTGTAAATGAACCCACATCAGAAATCAAAAAGGACTCTCAAAATCTTTCTGAAACAACGAATTTTTGTTTGGATTCGTGGATAAAAGAAATACTTCTCGAACTAAATATTTCTTCGAATTGTGCCCAAGATTTTATAAATCAATATTTAAGTTTGGATGATGAAATTATAAATTATTATCAAAATTTATTACAACAAATTAAAGAAAAAAAATATGCATTAACCTTATTGAAAAGAAAAGTTTTTTTTGGGAATCAAAAATTAACTCCGAATTTGGACTTAGAAACATTATATGTTTTTTTACAAGAAAATATTTTAGACATGAAAAAAATTGCCATATTGCAATTATTGCGCCATTTAGAACGACACAATGAAAATGCCAAAATTACTTATTTTGCCTTAAATAATTATTTGCAACAACACATAGATTTAATTTCTAAACATTTGAATTATTTTTTTATTTTAGATAATGGTAATATTTAATTAGGTAAAACTTATTATTTATAAATTTATTTATAAAATAGAAATGTCAAACATCCAAAAACAAATCAACCAAAAAAAGATAAAAAAAGGATTATAAAACATGCCAGAATTACCTGAAGTCCAAATTATTGTAGATTTTTTAAAAACACAACTAATAGGGAAAAAAATTGTTGCAACTAAGGTATTTTATGAGCCTACTGTTAAAAATACCAAAGAATTTCAAAAAATTGAACAAACTACCATTTTGGATATTCAAAGAAAAGGTAAATTTTTATTATTTTTTTTAACTCAAGAATTAGTTTTGATAGGACATTTGAGAATGGAAGGAAAATTATTTATCAAACCTTGCGATGAGCCTAAACATAAGTACGAACATTTTTCAATTATTTTAGGAGATAAAAGTTCTTTAAGATATTATGATTTTAGGAAATTTGGTAGATTTGAAGTCAAGAATCAGAACATTTTTTTAACCCAAACTACCTTGCATCAACTAGCCTTAGATCCTTTTGAAATCAATCCAGTTTTTTTGTATCAAAAAATATTAAAGACCAAAAGTGCTTTGAAAAAAGTTTTATTAAATCAAAAAATAATTTCTGGATTGGGTAATATTTATGTTAATGAAGTTTTGTTTTTAGTAAAATTGCACCCCGAGACTAAAGCTTGCGAACTGTCTTTGAAACAAGTGCAAGAAATTGTTACAATTTCCCAAAAAGTGCTTGCCAAAGCCATTAAACTGGGTGGAACTACTGTAAGTACTTTTGAATCTCAACCAGGAATTATAGGCTATTTTCAAAATAAATTGCAAGTACATGGAAAAGTTAACAAACCTTGCATAAACTGTCAAACTAAAATTATTAAAATTAAAGTTGGTGGTAGAGGCACTTATCTTTGTCCTATTTGTCAAAATCATAATTCCAATAAAGAATTATGATTGATTTATTTTCAACTATAAAATACATCAATATTTTTTAAAAAAGAGGTTTTTTATGTTTAGTCATCTAAATTTATTTCAAATCAAAAATTCAGTTTTTTTGTCGTTTGAAGACCATCAAAGCCTAAGTTTGCTTTATCAACCACTAATAGGAACTCATGCGCTTGGCATTTATCATATTTTAGCAACTCTAAAACCTAATATTTTTTACCAACATCAATTTTTATTTGATTTGAGTGCGGTTGCAAAAAATGATTTTTTAGAAGCACAAGAAAAATTAGAAGCTCTTAATTTACTCCAAACTTTTCGCAATCCCAAAACTCAAGAAAGAATTTATTGGATTAATTTGCCATATAGATCTCAAGATTTTTTTAAAGATCCTCTTTTTAGTAATTTTTTATTAAGCGAAGTGGGTGAAGTTACTTTTTTGAGTTTGCATAATCATTTTAGTAAAGAAATCCCCACTCAAAAAAATAATTGGGATGCTTTTCAAGATATTAGTAAAAAATTTGATGATTTATTTCAAGTTCAAAAAATGGATTTACCAATTTCTTTTACTTGTCCCAACAACCAAACAAATCATTCTCCAAGACAGTTTTTAAATAAAGCTTTTGATTATGAATTATTTTTGCAAAAACTGCCTCAACGTTTCAAAAAACCATCTTTAATTTGCAATCAAACAAGTGATTTTATTCAAAAATTAAGTCTAGTTTATAATTTGGATGAAGCTACACTTTCGGAAATATATCAAAAAACTTTTTCTAATCCTAGTGAAATCGAATTATCTAAATTAAGCCTAGGTGTTAAAAGATATTATCAGATGCATACCCAAACTCAAAATTTGGTTTTTTCGAAAAGAACACAAGATAATGAACAAGACATGATTACTTTGCTCAAACGTAAGGATTCTACTCAAAGAATTATTATAAATCATTGTCCTAAAAATATGCAAGCTACTGCGGCTGATACCGTTTTTAATTTTATGGAAAGAAATAATTTAGAACTTGGATTAGTCAATGTGCTTTTAACTTATATTTTGGAACGAAAAGGCTTTGTGCCCTCAGTGGTTTATTTGGAAAAAATCTTAAAATCTTGGAAGCAAAAAGGGATTTTTGATACTGAAACAGCATATGATTTTTATATGGAACAAGAAAAAAAACCGCCCCAAACTAAGTTTAGGTCTAATTTTAAAAAACCACAAATTTCTCCTAAATGGTTAGAAGATTTTAAAAAGAAACAACAGTCATAATTTTTTTGTTTTATTTATTATTACAAGGAATAAATCCAATTTGATAACATTTTACAAAAGCAAAAGAGGTGAAAAATTAATTTATGGAATTTTCAGATATCAAAATAAAAATCAGTAAAATGATTTCACAGTGCGAAGAAACCAAAAATTTAGATATTTCTGATGATGATCTGCCAGTTATTTATAATTATTTGCTAACCAAAGATCAAGAAGATGAATATGGGAATCGTCAAGAAATCAAAACCAATCCTTTAAGAGTTGTTTGGGTCCCTACTGTTAAATCTCAAGCTCTTTATTTTAAGGAATATTGGCAATCAAAAAATGAATTGTTTGATAGTAGCATTAATTTTGATGCTCATTTAGTGAAACAATTTGTAGTGGATAATGATTCTAAGCAACAAGCCTTAAAAGAGATGAAACAAATTATTAAACATTTTGAAAAATCTACAAAAGGTTTTTATTTGTCAGGTTCTTTTAATGCTGGAAAAACTATTTTTTTGAAAAAATTAGCTTATGAATTAATTCAAAAACAAATCTCTGTTATTTTCTTTTTATGCCTGATATAATTAGAAAATTTAGAAATTTTTTGTATAATAACACTTTAGAAACAAGGTTGCAACAATTAAAAAATGTTAAGTGTTTGATTTTGGATGATCTAGGTTCAGAAAATATGACACCTTGGTTTCGTGATGAAATTTTGCTTCCTTTGTTGTATGATAGAGCTGAAAAAAAGTTGCCCCTTTTTATTAGTAGTAATTTGCCCCCCAATGAATTGCAAAATTATTTATTTCATTTGCATGGAGCTGAAAATGCTAATAGTGAAATTAAGGTATACAAAATTATTGAAAAAATTCGTACCCTTACCCGTTTTTATGATTTTTCCGAAAAACAAGATTCCTAATAAGACAGCTTTAACTTGGTCAAGGATTAAAAATGTTCTTTTTGAGAAAAACGTAATAACACAAGTAAATAATTTATTTTGGTGGAGATGATGGGAGTCGAACCCATGTGCAAAATCACTTTAATTTATATATTCTACATATTTAGTTTATTTTGTGGTTTTGCAATTTATGAAAAAACAAACAAAATCCATAAATTACTAGTCTTTTTGATATTTGCTTAAAAGAGCAAAGACAAACTCAAATAGCAAAACTTACCTTATTTCCTTCCTTAAATCGTAAGTTAATTTAAGTGCGGGTTCTGCTTATTTATTTAAGCAAAAGCTAATTGTGAAGAAAAACTGTTTACAAAATTCATTTGATAAACTGGAGTTTGTCCAGTAAAATCTTTTGTATTTGTTGCAGTTTGTTTTTTATTTCCGGTTATTATAACCTCGATGTTTTTACTTGCATAACCAAGATATGCTATATAAATTTCGTTGACCTTGGCAAATCCAAAACATCCCCATATTTTTATTTTAGTTTAAAAAACTTTTTAATTAAAAAGTTTTTTAGATTTGTTATTTATGTTTTTTTTTGAAGTGGATAATATTTTTAATTAATTTATTTCTTATACCCACTCAAAAATTATAACCAATTAAAATTTAAAATTTTGTAAAATTGCCAAAGATAAAATGATATAAAACTAAACTCAAATCAAAATTACAAAAACAAACAAAATCGTCCATATATAACAAAAAAAGGGATTTGCATCTCTTCCTTTGTTCGATTATTAATGAAATTATTCGTTAACTACAACAACATCTACAGCTTGAGCTCCGCGGTCGCCTTCTTTAACGGTGAATTCCACCTTGTCGTTTTCATTAAGTGTTTTTCTTCCAAAGACTTCAGTTTGAATAGAACTGTAATGTACGAAAATATCTTTCCCATCAGCTGAAATGATAAATCCGTAGCCTTTGTCTTTAGAAAACCATCTGCATGTTCCCTGTTCTTTTTTGTCTTGCATTATTAATAATACTCCTTCTTTTAAATTATTTCGGTTTCATAACCTATTATTTATTATAACTCATTTATTTTTTAGAGTCAAACATTTTTTCACACTTTTTTTATTTTTTCTACTTTTTTGACGTTTTTTGATAAAATTTTCATTTTTTTCGTCAAAAATTTGTATTTTTATATTTTTTTTGATATAATAAAATATGTTAAGCCCTTATAGTTTAACGGCAGAACGTAGCAATGGTAATGCTGAAATACAAGTTCAATTCTTGTTAAGGGCACCAAAAACAAATTTGAGATTATGTGGGTGTCGTATAGTGGTTATTATACGTGCTTGCCAAGCATGAGACGGGGGTTCGATTCCCCTCACCCGCTCCATACATTATATAATTTAGATGTATTATATTGGTTTATTAAAAAACTTTTCAATTTCGTTTTTTGCCCAATAACACAGTTTGATTGTTAAATTAATATAATCTATTATAGATATTATAAAAGCAAACTTTAATTAAAGTTTGCTTTTATTTATTTTAAGTATAAAAAAAATAATTAAAAAAACAATATACAAAGATATTTTATTATATTTATGTATATATAGGTAAGTTATGTAATTTTAAATAACAGTAATAAAATGATATGAAATATTTATAACCATACTATTTTAAATGGTTTTAATGTTGCTCAGTTTGACATGAAAGACGGTAGTTATTTATGGAATAATATTATGTGTTTGAAAAACAACAACACAAAAGCCAAGGTGATAACAAATTAATACTTAAATACAAAGGTCCTAAACATTTCTTACAAGAAGACAAAGACTACTACCTTGGACGTGCTCGTTTGGTTAATACAGACTTTAAAGATTCAACTAACTTCCACCTCCACTTCAACCCTGTCCGCAAAACTTTATCTCTTTACCAAGAAAAACACAATAACGATAAAACCAAAGAAGCTGAAATGAAAAGAACAATCCTAGTTGGGAATAAAAAAAGGAGTTTTAATGAATAATGTTAAAATTAAAAAAACAATTTAACATAATTTTTCTTTGTTTAATAATTTTTTATAGTATTATTATTTATTTTTAATAATAATATAATTATGGCGATGGGAAATAAAAATAGTAATAATAATGAAGTTTCCAATGATGAAGAATATGCCTTATATGTACAAGCAGAATTTGCAATACAAAACGAATTAACAAACTTCAAATTCAATAATGAAAAAAAATCAGAACTTTTGTATAAACAAAATTGTATTACAAAAGCAATTAAAAAATATAATGAAAGAAAAAATAATCATCAATTATCAATACCTCATGATAATCAATCAGAAATTTCTCAAAATAATTTGCATTCTTTAACAGAAAATGATGATAATTTATCTGGCGTTCTTCAATATATTGATTTAAAAAAACAATTCTAATATATATTCGATTGATAAACCAGAAAGTTCTAAAAAGAACGATTTTAAAAATAAAGGAGTGGTAATTAATGATTAAATTAAAAAATCAATTTCAAATAATAAGTATTTTTTTATTTACTTTTATAGGATTATTATTTATTATTAATAATAATAGAGTTATGGCGATGAATAATAATTCATCATCGAATATAAACAATGAAATCATCAATAATATAGAAGAATTTCAAAACTTAATGTTATTACAAAGAAATTCAGCACAACAAATTATTAATGCTCTTTCTAATCGTGTTTCAGAACCAGAAATATTAAATCTTTTAAATAGACATAATCAAATACATCAACAAATAGTAAATTATCAACACAGATTGTTAAATATTCAACAACAAATGATAAGCAATTTAGATTTAAATGTGTCCAGAATTCAACTCGAAAGAGAAGGTTTATCATTAGAAAATTCAATGATGATAGCTATTAACAACACTCCGTTGTATGCTTCTGAATCACAAATAAATGTATTAAGAAACATTCAAATAAATATTGATCGAAAAAAAGCGAAAATTCAAAACATAATTCAACAAATAATACAACAGCAAAGAAATAATAATCCGAACAATAGAAGAAGACGTTAAATAATCAAACATAAATTATTAAAATTTCAAACCCCCTCCCCCAGGGTCTTTTTCTTTTACCCAACAGAAATAGGTAGTATCACTGGAAATGATAAATTCAGAAATTTAGAACAATTAGTTCATGATAAAATATTCGGCACAACTTTCACAAGCAATAAATACACTGAACATGGCAATAAAACTGAACCACTAGCACGCAGTTTCTTTGAAAAAACAACTAAATTAAACTTCCCTGATACAATCTTTACGGATGATGAAGTCCAAATGTTTTCTGCATCACTTGATGGATATAATTCTAAAACCAACACCCTATTTGGAATGGTTTCTTTTCCCATCAAGAAGTTCCTATTAACTATTGGGCCCAAGTCCAATGCAACTCTATTGTAGTTAAGCTAATTTTGCTTACTTTTTAGTTTATTTCAATAACACAAATTATCATGTAGTTCGCATTTACCAATACAATAGTTTCATTAATAAAATGATTGCGGATTGTAAAAAATATTTATAATTGCTACACAAAGCAAAACAAGAATTATCACAAACAACTTATTTAAAAAAATTAAGCAAATTAAAATACAACTAAGACCTTTAAATTTGAGGTCTTTTTTTATATCCAATTTTCTCGAAAGGAAAAAAATATGAAATTATTAATAAAAATATTATCTTGGTTTTTTAAATCTTTGTCATTTTGTATTCTTTTTTGTATTTTGTCATCGCATATTTCTTCTTTATTTTTACACTTATTTTGTACATTTTATTTTTCTCATTATATATATAAAATAATTTATTTATTTTTTACAGTTGTTTGATTAATGTTGATTTTTAGTATATTAACAATTTAAAAAAATTAAAAAAATAAATCTTAATTAAGGCTCTCATCACGAGAGTCTTTTTTTATACCCAAATTTTTAAAAAGGAGCATAAAATGAAATTAATTATCTTCGAAGGACTTGACGGTAGCGGAAAAACAAGTCTAATAAAAAGCGTTCAACAAGAATTACAAAAACAAGGTAATGAAGTGGTGGCTATTCGCGGATTAGGAAGTTCTACAATCGGAAATTCTATACGTGAAACGTTTTTAACCCACAATACTTTACATAATTTAACTAGATATTTTTTAAGTTTTGCCAACATGATTCAAAACCAAGAAGAAAGTATCAAACCCCACTTACAAACTAATAAAATAATTTTAGTTAAACGTTGGTTAGGTTCTAATTTTGCCTATCGTGTATATCCTTCAAAAATTGACAAAAATTATCACATTTTTAACAATTTGAGTAAAAAATTCATCAAACCTAATATCACTATTTATCTAAAAATTCATCCTCAATTAGGTTTGGAACGCAAAATAAATCAAAAGAATCATCAATTAGATGTGATTGAAACTAGTTCCTTAACTTATTTTCAACAAGTAGAAAAGGGATATTTTGAATTTTTGAAAAACCAAAACTTAGGAACTAAAATTATCTTAAACAATATGAATGATAAAGATGCTAAATTTAATCAACAATACATTATCAAAAAAATAGGAGAAATAAAGAGTGGCAATAATAATTAAGAAAAAATGTCAAAACGGCAATTTATATATCCATTATAACAACGGAAAAATCCAAACTATTAAAAAAGATGGAACTATTCAACGGCGTACCAAAAAAATTAAATTTAAAACCCTAAAAAGACTCTAATTAAGAGTCTTTTTTTATTTAGAAAGGATTTTGCTTACATGAACCAATTAACTAATTTACATTTTAAAAATATCAATATTTTGAATCAACAATCTTTGTGTGTTGACATCACGAAACAAATAATCCAACCATCTTTATTCAACAAACCATTTAACGAATATATGATAAAAACCCACAAACTCCTAAACGAATATCTTAATAATAAACAACATAACTCTCAAAGCCAAAAAGTAATCCGTGGTAAAATCAATGAATACCTCATTTTATTATATTTTCAAAACAAAGGAATCATCAATTTATACCCACAGGCTTATTTATTCTTCATCCCAGACATTAAATTTGATTTAGTTTTATTCACAGAAACTAAAGGAATAATGGCGTTTAATTTCAAAACCTTTCTCCGAGACCGCTATAAACAAGCCATGGTAGAAGGATAACAATTAAAAAAATTAACCACACGTTTTTAGTTTTATTTATTAACTAATAACGAAACAGAAACTCAAAGACTAAACAATAAAATCAATCAAGGAAAAGTACAAGGCATTAAACAAGTAATTAACTTATTTTCCAATTCAGCCAATAATTTCTTACAAAACTTAATTACCGCCAAATTCATCCCTTTTTCTAATATCAATATAATTAAAAAATAAAAAAAGGAGTTAATATTAAAATGTTAACCAACGAACAAAAAGCGTTAAAACAATTAATAAATTATATCGAACAAGGCCAATGGGAAAAGTTAAACCTTTACTGCCAAATAATCAACCCCAAAAATCTACTTAACCCCAAAAATACAAAAATATTTACAGCTTTAAAATATTTATTTTTAGAAAAACAAACATCTCATCCATAGGGCAAACTCACTACAAAACCCATCATTATCAAAGAGTTATTAACATATTTACAAACTCATTTCCCTCAAGATAACTTTACTTTAGATTCTTTAAATTATTTAAATGATGATTTTAATAACCAAAATAACACTCATTTTTTTAGACAATCTAAAACATACCTATACCCAAGAAAAACTATTTCAATAATTAATAAAAATCATTAGTCCCGCATACGAAAACCAAGACCCTTACCACAAAAATTTATATTACCAAGAAATATTTGATAAATTAAGAAATTTTATCTCTTCAATTCCTCACAAAAATGATAAAATACACTTTACTTTAAACCAAATGGCCTCTTTACAACCTGAATTTTTTGATACCAATCAACAATCAAAACAAAAAATCCAAGACGAATATTATCGCTTATCAGAAACTTTTAAAGTACTCAACCAATCCACAAAAGGATTTAAAAAAGGCCAAATCATCACTATTGAGGGGTATACTGGATTAGGTAAAACAACTTTTGTCTACAATTTTCTTTTAGATATAGCAAAAACCAAACACAAAGAAATATCTTATTATCCTCATATTTTAGTATTTTCTTATTAAATGACCTTAGAAGAAAATTTAAATCGTTTATTAGCCCCACCAAACTCAAATTCCTCTAGATGTTATTTTAGATAAAAATTTGGAAGACTTAAGCATCACACCTCTCAAATACACAGAAAGGATGAAAATAGCAAAACAATTTTTTGCCAACATAAATTTATCATTTAGTTATGATAAAAGCAAAAATATTGATTATGTAATTGATTTAGTTTATTGTTTTTATTAATTGACCATCTTCAAATAACCAAAACCACAAACCACTTAGAAAATGACCGTCTAGCAATTGACGAAATCATGACTAAATTAAAAAAATTAGCCATTGAATTAAACATTGTTATTATCATTTTATATCAATTTTCAAAAGATACATACAGCAATTATCAAGGTAAATCACCAGAAATAACAGCTTTAAAAGGAAGTGGCGTAATTGAAACTAACTCAGATATCGTCTTAATGATGTCTGAATTCAAACCCAAACTATCCAAAGACAAAGAAAAACCCATAAATATATAATTCAACTTTAGAAGAACTATATTCATACTATAATGACAATGAAAATCAAAAAATAATCCGAAGTATGTATCAAAAAAATAGAAGTGGTAACAAAAAAACTTTAATTTATCACTTTGAAATGACCACTCAAACCTTCCAAGAAATCGGTTATGTTTTATCTTATAAAATAGAAACTTATTATTAATCAAAAAAACTAGGAGTTAAAATAAATGAATTTTCAAGAAAAAATAAAAAATATTCAAATCAACTTCCCTATGTCAGTTTTATTAAAAAAATTAAATATAATACCACCAAAATTCAATCCCAAATATCGTTTTCCTTGGTCCCATTCATGGACAAAACCCAAACTTGTTGTCATTTAAATTCAGATAATAAAATTCATTGTTGGAAATGTTGTAAAGATTACGATATTATTTTATGTTTATATAGAAATAAGAAGAATTAAAACCTTCAATAACGCTCTTGAATATTGTAGGCGATTAAAGAACCATTAAAAAAAAATACCAACTTTTAAGTTGGTTTCCTTATTGTTTCTAAATACTAAAAAATCTTTTTCTTATTAAATAATAAAAAAAGGAGAATTAAAATGGCGAGAAATTACAGGCGTTCTTATTTCAGTAAAAAATCTTTTAGAAGAAATAAATTAACTTTAGGCAGTTTTTTTACATATTGGATTTTACCTACATTAGGCATTGTTATTCCTTTGATTGTTTATTTTGCTTCAAAAGGTTATTTATCAATAGCTAAATAATAAAAAGGAGGATAAAAAAATGACTTTAAGACAAATATTAATTTTAATTGCTCTTGGTTGTATTTTTATATTTGCAGCTTATAAACTTGGTTTTATTGTTCCTGATGCAACTAAAATTACATGGATTAAATAATGAGTGTTTTTTTAAAAAACACTCATTAAGGGATAATATATTAATAAATTAAGTTAAAATTAAGGATTTTTTTAAAATGGATAAACAACAAAAAAAGAATTTTACGAACATTGTCAATGTTGCGGAAGTGATTTGGGAATGAATATAAATGATATTGATTTGAATTTATTTGGTGTAATAATGGCTTTAATGATTTTAATTAGTTTTGGATTTTTTTTATGATTTGGTTTTTTTAGTTTATTTTCTTTTTTTCAAATTAATCATGAAATTTTTACAACTCTCATTTATATTTTTGTTATTGGTATTCTTTCATTTTGTTTAATAGCTCATTTTATGCCTAAATTGCTTTTTGAAAAATTAGATTATGAAAAGTTTGAAAAAGAATAAAGGAAAATTAGATGAAAAAATATAATCTATTTGATAATTTTATTTGTTTATTGATTGGTTCAATTATGGGTATATTTTTATATATTAATTTTTTTACCAAAAATAATAAAGAATTAGAAACAATTCAAAAAGATAATAAAATAGTTGAAATAATAAGAAATTAAAAAAGTAATAATTTTATAGAAAGGAATAATTGATGGATATACAACAAACAATTATTAATATTGTTGAATCTAAAGTATTTATTTCTTTTACTTCTTTTATTTTTGGTATTTTTATTTATTGGTTTTATTTATATATCAAAGAATTAAAAAGTAAATATGATTTTAGTGATGAATTACGAGATATAGTAAACCATTATCTTAAAAAAGGTAAAATTAGTATTAGTGAATATGGCGCCTTAATTAGATTAATGGCACATATGGGGAATTACTTAGGTATATATAGAAAACATGTTGAAACAATGATTAAAGAATTTGGAGAACATGGAGGCCTTAATTTTTCTGAGGGTATTTTTGATGAAAAAGATAATAATCAAGAAAATAAAGAAAATAATAATATAGATGAAATTTTAAAAGAGAATTTAAAATTAAAAAAACAATTAAATAATATAAAAAATCCTTTAATTGCGGAATCTATTGATGATACTGGAAATGATTTTTAGTTTTAATTTTTTAAAATATTTAATTTCTTTTGATTTTAAAGATTTTTTTTATTTATTATATTTTTTATTTTATAATATTTTCCTTACTAAATCATCTTTTTTATTTGGTTTTAATGTTGGTTGGAATATTAATTTTATTAATATTTATAATATTATAAAAACTATATTTATTTTTATATGGGAACATTTAACAACTTTAATTTATCCTTTAAAATTATTTAGTTCATTGTTTGATTTTTTAATGAAAATATTAAAAATTTTTATTGATGTTTTTGGTAGTATTATAGGTTATATTAAAAGTTCTATAACAAGTCTTACCGGTCAAAAATTAATGGACCCCAGTGAAAGTACGTGGGAAAAATTAAAAGAAATAGCAAAGATGATTTTTACCGTTACTGTTGGTGGCTCTGTTATTTATTTTTTTAAAGAAGTTAATAGTTTTCTTTTAAACTCTTTCATTAAAATAGGTGATTTGTTGTTTAAAATTGTTTTAAGAATATTAGACATTATTTCAATTGTTTTAAAATTCTTTTTATTTTTGTTTAAAAAGGTTATAATAATATTGAGTTTCGTTTTATCATTTTTTATTAATTTCCTATATTTATGGGTATTTGAAAATGCTAAAAAAATGCTTTAATTATTTTTTGATAATAGAAAAGAGGTTTAAAAATGTCAAGTTTTAGAATAGGCAATAAACATTATAAAATAATTCCTTTTTTAATTACTACTGGAACATTAATTTTTTTTGTGTTTTGGATAGGTGGGATTTCTTATAAATATCATTTAGAAACCGAAGAAAGACGTAAATTACAAGAAGTAGATATTAAAGCAAAAGCAAGAGAGTTAAATAATGATATATATATTGAAAATAAAAAACTTAAAGAAGAAAACGAACATTTGAAAGATGTTCCTTATGAGTTTATAAGAGGTAACGGAGAAAAAGAATATTATAATTTATTTACTAATAAATTAGTTAAAAAAATTGATAAAGATGATACAATTTGGGAATATGATAAAAATAATGGTCTTTTGTTGAAAAAAAACTGATAAATATAACAATATTGAAGAGTATGGTTCACATGGTAAATTAATCAAAAAAACTTTATCAGATGGCGTTTGGATGGAATATAATCCAATTAATTCAAAATTAATGAAACGTAAAAATATTGATGGTTCTATTGAAGAATTTGATCATAATTCAGAAAGATTTAAAGAAATAGATAAAAATGGTAAAGTTAAATATTTCAAAACTAAAATTTATCAAACAGTTTTAGATTTTAAAAAATTAAATTCTAATGCCAGACAATTAAAAGATATAGGATTTACTCTTCAACAATTAAAAGATGCAGGATATACTGCGAAAGAATTAACAGATGCTGGATTTAGTTTGCAAGAATTAAAAGCTACAGGATTTAGTTTGCAAGAATTAAAATCTTTTGATATTTTTGATTTAAAAGATACAGGATATACTGCGAAAGAATTAAAAGCTACAGGATTTAGTTTGCAAGAATTAAAAGTTGTTGGATATACAATAGAAGAATTAAAAAATGCAGGATTTTTTTCAAAAATTTATTACAAATCTGATGGTAAAACAATTAATTTTATTATTGAATACGACCCACAAACAGGTAATAAAATTAAACAAATTTATTACAACTTTGATGGTAAAAAAATTAATTTTATTAAAGAATACGATCCAACAGGTAAATTAATTAAAGAAATTTTTTATAGTAGACCTGATTTCAAAACAATTAAATTTATTGATGATTACGACCCCCAAACAGGTAAAATAATTACAAGAACTATTTATAGACCTGATGGAACTATTAAAGAAACTAAAACATTTTAATCATGAATAAAAAAAGAAATTAAGTAAAAGCCCCCGCATTTAAAGACGAGAAGAGCGAACTAGGAGGCCAGCCGAAGTATACTTAGATTAACTATTACCCCCCTCCTATAAAGTCCCCTCTGGGGATTTAGGGGTTTTTATATTATAAAGGAGAACAAGATGTTATTGAATTTATCAAAAGAACAAAAAGATATTATTAATTCAGATGCTTCTTGCATGTATATACATGGTGGAGCTGGTTCTGGCAAAACTACCATTTTAATTGAAAAATTAAGACAAAAAGAAAAAGAAAAACCTTTAATTTTGGTAGCTACTAATGCTACTAAAAATATTATTTATGATAAATTATTTTCATCATTAAAAGAAGATTATCCTTCTTATAATGATGATGAATTAGAAAAATATTTAAAAGATAATTATGAAATTAGAACATTTCATAGTTTTGCTTATTCTTGTTATTTAAAATATAATATTTTAAATGAAACAGCAAAACAACGAAAATTTATTGATGATGAAACTAAATTAAATATTTTAAAACTGATTTTAAAAGAAAATCAAGATTTAAAATTGTATTTTAAAGAACAAAGAAAATATTCATTTAGAAAGCTTTTACAGGAATTAAATAATTTAATACGTTTAACTTTTCAAAAAGAAAACTGTTATTCATCTATTAAAATTGATGATAAAGTTTTAAAAAAATCTTTTGAATTGTTGTTAAATTTGTATTATGAAAAATTAAATTATTATAATTTAATAACTTTTGATGGTTTATTAATTGAAACTAGTGATTTTATTGAATTTGTTGAAAGAAATAATGGTTTAATTTATAATCGTCCTGTTTTTATTGATGAATTTCAAGATTTAAATTATTTTTATTATTTTATTATAAAAGAACTTTTATTTAATAAACCAAATTCTTTATATTGTTTTGGTGATTATACTCAAAATATTTATAGTTCTTTTGGTTCTAGTGAACGTATTTTGGAACTTTTTGTAAAAGATTTTATGCCTCAAAAACATTTTTTAAATGTTAATTATCGTTCTAAAGGCATTAATATTGTTAAAGCAGCTAATGAATTAATTGATAATAAGGAATATTTACAATTATCTTTTAGTGAAAAAAAATATAGAGATTTTATAAATTTTTCTTTTTTTGATAATTTTTATCAACAAGTTAATTATTTGTGCGAAAAAATTAAAAATTCTTTAATTTATTCTATAACTGTTCTTTGTCGTAGTAATGGTGAATTACAAAAACTTAAAGATGAGTTTGAAAAAAACCAAATTCCTTTTACTATATCTGATAATAATAGTAAAGAAAATGAAATTGTTTTGTCAACGATACATGGATATAAAGGATATGAAAATGAATGTGTTTATTTAATTGGTTGGCAAAATCGAAATGAATCACAAGATAAAGTTTTAGAAAAAAAATTAATTTATACTGCAATAACTCGCGCTAAACATGATATTGAAATTTTAACTTTAAATGATTCTTCTATTTTTATAGATTATTTTTATTCTTTAATAAAAAAAGAATTAATTTCTGATAATTTTACAAAAGGATTAAATGATAAAATTTTTGATTTAGATTATTTAAAAATTTGTTTACCTAATTCAAAAGATATAGAAATTTATGATGAATTATCTACTACTATTAAAATTTATAATGAAAAAGTTAACCAATTAGAAAAACAACATAAATTTAATCAAATTACTGAATCTTATTATAAGAAATGTTATTTAAAATTATGTGTTTTATTTAAGGAAATTTCTAAAAATATTTATAAAGTACAAAAAAAAGATAATGGCTATGAGACTCGTTTAAAAGGGTTTAATTATTCTATGTTTGAACCTTTGGAACGAATTAAATGTTATAAAAAACATTTAAAAGAAAAAAAGAAGAAAGGTATTTGTCATTAAGTGATGATGATTTGAAATTGGATTATTCTTTAAAAAAACAATTAAAAGAAATTAAATTGCAAGAAATTAAACCAAAATCAAAAATTTTAAGGCATTATCGAGATTCTTCACAAAATGCTAAGGATAAACTTTTATATAATTTTAAAGATTCTAAAAAAATATCTTTTATTACTTTGACAGCTCCTTATGATGATTTACAAGGCAAAAATATAAAATATACTCATGAACCTGATATTATGGGTCAGGTAAGGAAACGTTTTATTCGTTTAGTGAGAAAAAAATATTTATCAAATTTATTTCAACAATGCTCTCAAAAAGATTTGGTTTATTCCAAAATGCAAGATTTTCGTTATTTTTGGTCTTTGGAAATTACTAAATTAGGAGTTATTCATTATCATATTATTTTTAATATTGATGTTTTAAATTCTTTTGGTGTATATTCTCGTTATTTGTGTACTGATAAAGATTATGCTTTGGGTTTGAAACCCCGACCTATTAAAGGAAATAAGAGTATTTTTTATGATGATTATTTAATGCATAAAATAGATGAAAAAGGTAATATTAAAATACCTCAAAATTATTATGAGAAAAAGAATGTTAAAGTGTCAAAAATTACTTTGCTTTGGGCTAATGCTTATGCATCTGTTATGAATAAAAATAATATAAAACATTATAAACATTTAAATCCAATTAGTCAAAACGTTCAAATTTTTAGACCATCAAAAACAAATCTTTTATTTGAAAAAATTGAAATTAGTAAATGTAAAGTTTTTTATAAAGGCACTTTTGATAAAAAAGATTATGTTAATAAAGTTGTTTCATATGTTAGTAAATATGTCTCTAAAAATGATAAACAAATTGAATCAAATTCTAATAAAGGAATTGATTTTTATAGTCGTCATTTGTTTGGATTTTCTCGTACATGTTTTCTTGTCCTCAAGAATCTTTTTTAGCATTATTCCCTTATGATATAATTAAAGAAATAGAATTAAGTTCATTTCCAATTGTTAATTTTAATTTTTCTAATATATTTGAATGGAATATTAAAAAAATAATTAATGGAAGAAATATTAAAATTCCACATAATTTAACTTTATTGTTTAAATCTTATATGACTCCAAACCAAGTTCAAAATTCTAATTATTTTAGTTTAAATTTATCTAGCATTCAACCAAAAAATTATTTTCTTAATAAGAATTTTAAAAAATATTTTAAATTACAAAAACTTAAATTAAAACTTAAAAAAGATTATGAAAAAAAGATATTAAAATATTAAATAAAGTTGAATGTCAATATTGGTATAGATATCTTGAAAATAATTATATTCAAAGTTTTCAATTTTCTCCTTAATTTAATTTAATTAGTTTAAATTAAATTTTTTTAATTAATTTTGCCGTCTAATTATTGGACGGCTTTTGTTGTTGGAAAAAAATAAATAAAATTATTTATAAATTACAAAAACTTAAAAAAACTTTAAATTATTGAAATTATTAATGCTATAATGTAAGTAATAAGAAAAAGATTTTTTTTAAAAGAAACAATATTTTGAAAAAACTCAGTAATCGCCTACAAAAATCCCTTGAAAAAATCAATAACTTTATGAAAACTCAAGAATTTAAAAACTTAATCCAACAACAAACTTCAACCCCTAATATTTTTTGCGAACCTTTTAAATATCAATTCCACCACAATAAAATCAACAACCCAATTGATGAAAAAGAAATTAACGCTACAAAAACACAATTATTTAAAGAAATATCGCCTTTATTCAACCAAATTAGAGATTATTATCATTATTTATTAACCACTAACCGAAATAATGAATCTCACCTAGGATTAGAATATTTAACCCAAAAAAGAAAATTAACTATAGAAACTATTAAAGAATTTAAACTAGGTTATGCCCCATTATCTGATAAATCTTTATCCTTTCGTCTATTAAATTATTGTAAAAAGAAAAATATCGATACAACAAAATTAATTGAATATGGTTTTATTAAAGATAAAACCAATCAACAAAATAAAAAATATTATCACGATACTTTTCATGGTTCCATCATTATCCCCCATTGAAAATGGATATAATAAAACATTTCATTTTTATCAAAATAACTTTCGCGAAGTTTCTTATTTCCAACCTAAATATAAATCCCTCAATAATTTTATTCAAACACCTACTTTTCATTTCAGTTATCGTTTTTTTGAAGCGTTACCTTATATTAAACAAATGAAAACCATTATTATTCATGAAGGTTTTTTTCGATGTCATTAGTTGTTGGCAAAACAATATTAAAAACGTTGTCGGTCTCATTTGTGTCACTCAACTACTTTCTAAATCACAAATAGAAATTCTAAAAAAAGAAAATATCAAAGTAATTATTGCCTTAGATAATGATGAAACAGGTTAAAAACGAAGTGAAGCCTTAGGAGAACAACTTAAAGAAGCAAATATTATTTACGAAATTAGACGCATTTTACCACCTTATGATAAAACTTGTAAAGATGTTGATGATTTATTGCGACAATTCGGAAAAGAAGCATATCAAAAATGTTTTTTAGACCCATATATTACTTATGAAGAGACCAAAAATAAAATCATAGTCGATTTTGCCATTTATTTTTTTGGAAAAGATAAAGTTGAAGTAATTAAATAAATATTTATTATAAAATATCAATTAAAAACTATAAACTCAAAATTTTGCCCCTACAAAACCTTTAAAACAAAATTAGTAATATGAATCACGAACATTTAATTACTAAGCAAAAAATTTTTAAATATTTTAAATTAATTTAATAAAAGTTTTAAACAATAAAACAAAAAAATAAAAATATCAAGGCTCTCATTACGAGAGTCTTTTTTTATTATTCAAAATGAAAAAAAGGAGAAAAATATGAAAAAAGAAACAAATCAAGGAATCATTAGGGGCGGTTGGGAAACAAAATCAACCCCCAACGACTTAGTTCAAATCCAAAACTTTTTACAAACATTAAAAGGAGAATTATTAAATATTACAATTGTTTCTCATTCTAAAAAGAAAAATTCCTATCAACAAGCCAATTATCGCCCAAAAAACCAAACTCTATTTGTAGACCCTCAAATCTTAGATGAAATGAAAAAGTATAGAATAGAAATAATCAAAAATCACTCTTCCGAAGAGAAACATAATAATATAACTCTAAACAACCACATAAAACCCAAAATAATACCCTTAAAACACATTTCCCTATCTTCCAAATTAATTTATCTTAACGAACAAAAACACTACATTAAAGAATTAATAAGTAAGATAATCATAGACAAACTAGACACTTTAAAATTATATAAATTAGATGCTAAAAAAGTAGATAAATATAACAATCCTATCAAAACAAACTATAAAAAAGGTTTAAATGTTATTTATTATCAATTGGAAGATTTAAAACACATCAAATTATTTTTAACCAAAAATAAACAGGGCTATCGGGTTAAAAAAATGCGTCCTGATTATAAAAGATATTTAACAAAAGAAAAATCATAAAACAAATAAATTATTTAAATCATCATTTTATCATCATACACTCATCATTTTATCATCATTTGACCCCTTTAATTTCTTTGACAAAACCAAACATTTTTAAGGAGTGATATTTTATATATTATATCGATAATGATAATGATACTCGATATTTGATATTATCGTTGTATCTTTTATCTATCATTATTATTTTTCGATATATAAATAACTCCCTATTTTTCCTTTCCATTATTAAAAAAGAGTTGTTTAAAATTATCCAAACAAAATCCCCTAACGCGCTGAAGCGCTAATAACAATCATAAGTACACATAAATAAAAGAAGAAGAAAACTAAAAATCCCCCAGTTGCGCGCGACCCCCTTTTTTAAATAAATATAATCATTCAGAGTTATACATGGTTATGTATGTGATATAAAAAAAAGGAAACAATATTTAAATTATGAAAAAATAGCTAAAATAATAGAAAAAGAGAAACAAAAAAATAAATTATTACAAACTCTAATGAAAAAAACCAAAAAACTGATAAAAAAACTGTTTTTGAATTAGTTAAACAATTTAATCAAAAACTAAATTTAACAACCATTTTAAAAACTATCAAAACCAAAAGAAGCACTTATTATTATTGGTTGAAAGTCGAAAATAAAATAAAAGCCAAAAAAGAAAAATACTTATTACAACAAAATCGCATTAAAGCTTTATGTTTACAAGAAAAATATTTTTGCGGTCATCGTAAAATCACTGATTTATACCAAAAAACTTTTAACGAAAACATTACCAAGAAAAAAGTTTATACTATTATGAAAGAAAACGGTATTTTTTGTCGTTTAAGAATTAAAAAAATAAATATTATTATAAAAATAATTTAAAAACTAAATTAAAAGTAGTAGATAATTTAATTAATCAAGATTTTATATTAACTAAACCCATGAAAAAACTATTTACCGACATCACTTATTTTAAACCCCCCAAGGATTTTTATATTTTTCTTGTATTATTGATTCTTTCAATAACCAAATTATCGCTTCCCACACTTCCAAACATCAAAATAAAGAATTAGTTTTAAACACCATCCAAAAATTACCTCTATTAAAAGAACCTTGTATCATTCATTCCGACCAAGGAACAGTTTATCAACCACAAAAAGTCCAACAAACACTAACTAAAAAAGTTTTTTTAATTAGCATGTCGAGAAAAGCTAATTCACGTGATAACGACGTAATTGAAAAATTTTTAGGCAAAATAAAAAATATCTTACAACATCAACATCATTTTTTATTTCAAAAATCTCCTGACAAAATAAAAAAATTAATCAATTATTTCCCCAAAGAAAAAAAGGTTCTCTTTTTGCACATTTTTTGACCAAAATAACATAATTACGTAAAAAAATAATTATGTTTTCATTTTCTTAACGGAATTTTAACTTTTTTTACCTAACTATATAGTGTAAAGGTCAAAATATTTAAAAAAAATATCTTTTCAAACTAATGAATTATTAAAAGGTTTAGAAACTTTTTGAAATTTTAAAAAAATATTTCCTTAGTTTGAAAAGATATTAAATTATCTACTTAATTTTTAGTTTTAAAGAACAATTTTAAAGACAAAAATTGTCTAAAAAACGAAACAGCGCACTCTAATATTGGTGAATTTAAAAAATTATTGTTTCCCCTAGCATAAACGATACACAAAAATATATTCATGAATATCCTTAAGGCAACAAAAAACATGAAATGTTTATCTCCAAACAAAACAAACCCCCCCTTTTTATAAAAGGGGGGTTTTTAATATAATATTATAATATAATAATTTTAATTAAAATAAAAAAATTAATGGTGCGGATAGTGAGATTTGAACTCACACAAGATATCTCTTACATGCCCCTCAAGCATGCACGTCTACCATTCCGTCATATCCGCTTAAAAACGATCTAAAAGATCATTTTTGTTATTCTAATGAAACAATGTAAGGAATGTTGTTATTTTGGCTTTCTAAGGTTTCTAATTCAATGTGATCGTAATTATTTTCTAAGAAATTTTCTAGCTTTTCTAATTCTTTTTCATCAGTGCATGAAGGATTATAAAAAACAGTTAAAAAGGTTTGATGAGGTTTAATCATTTTTTGGAGTAATGTTTTTAATGCTTGATATTTATCTTTATTAATAGCTATTATTTTTTCTTCCCAAACGGATAAATATTCTTTTTCTAAAAGAGTTTGATTGCATACATTTTTGGTATCTTTTTTATCAGCATAGATAATTTTGCCTGTTTGGATGTTTTTGATAGTTTCTTCCATGATAGTTTTGTTTTGTACTAAATCCAACGATTTATCAAAAGCTAAAAGAGCACTGTATCCTTGAGCGATGTTTTTAGTTTGTAAAATGACAATTTCTTGATTGTTTTTTTTAAATTGCTTTAGCTGAGTTGTAAGTTTTTCTAAAAGAGATGTGTCATTAGGTAGAATAATAATGTTTTGGGCAGTGTTTTTTTGGAGAAGTTTTGCAAAATTGGTAGGTTTAAAAGTTGATTGTTTTATAATGTGATTCACTTTAAGGTCAGCAAAGACTTTTTGGCTTTTGGTATCATTTACAAATGCAATAAAAAAATATTTTTGATCTTTATTTGTTTTAGGTAAGTTTGAAGGTTGTTTATGGTCTGGGTTAGGTTCTTTTTCTGGAGTAAATTTGTCGTGTTTTTTATCTAAAATTGATTGGCATTGTTCTTTCATGTTTTCAATTTTTCTTACCTTTAATGTGCCGTAAGTTAAGAGTTTTTCTAAAACTTTTTCTGGTTTGTTTGTATGGATATGTATTTTTAGAATTTCTTGATCTTTAACCAAAACCAAAGAATCTCCTATTTGCAATAAAACTTTTTTAATTTGTTTCATATCAAGGTTTTTTTCTTGGGATTCTTTGATTTGAAAAATATATTCAGTGCAATAAGTATATTTGATATTAACTTGTCCCAATGTTTGTATTTTATCAGGTGCGGTATGTGTTTGTTTATTTTGGTTTACTTGAAGTAGTTTTTTTCTCGTAAAAATAATAACATTCCTTTAAGAATTTCAACAAAGCCAGCTCCTCCACTATCAACTACTCCTGCTTGTTTTAAGACTTCTAATAATTCAGTTGTTTGTGAAAGTGCTTTTTGGGCGTTTTGTAAGAAATTAGATAAAACATCTTCAATAGTGTTAAATTGGGATTTAGCTTTGAGAGTTTGTTTAACGGCTTCACGAAAAACAGTTAAAATAGTGCCTTCTTGAGGTTCTATAATGGCTTGGTAAGCTTTTTTGTAACCTCCTTCAAGTGAATGGATAAAATCATTAATATTGATAGTTTCTTTATTAATTGTTTGGTAAGTTTGTGCCATCCCTGCAAAAAATTGGGATAAAATAACTCCTGAATTGCCTTTGGCACCCATTAATAATGCTTTTGATAAAATTTGGGAAACTTCTACTATGGAACGAACTTCTAAATTGCTAATTTCTTTAACGCCTGACATCATAGTAATTTTCATATTAGTTCCTGTATCTCTATCTGGTACGGGAAAAACATTTAAATTATCAATGGTTTGGTAGTTATTTTGTAAATTGATAGCTCCATTAGTAATCATGTTTTTAAATAATTGTCCGTCAATAAATTTAATAACTTGATCTTTGTTCATCTTGGTTGCCTTTCTTCGATTTTTTTTAATATAATCAGATAATAAGAAATAGAATATTTTTTTCGTAATTTGGTATGATTAGGAAAGATTTTTTATTTAAGGTAAAAAAAAACCTATTCTAATTATAACATATTTTAATTTTACTCTTATAAAACAAAGAAGTTAAGGGAGCAATAAAAGAGCTTTTTTTATGGATCATAAGTAAAATTATGAGATTATTGGATAGCAATAATTTATTTTATTGTTGTTATTCATTATCATATTATTTTTAATATTGCGCTGTTCCGTTTTTTTTAGACAAATTTTAAGTCTTAAAGAACAATTTTAAAGACAAAATTTGTCTAAAAAAACGGAACATCGCACTAATTATTGGACGGCTTTTGTTGTTGGAAAAAAATAAATAAAATTATTTATAAATTACAAAAACTTAAAAAACTTTAAATTATTGAAATTATTAATGCTATAATATAAGTAATAAGAAAAAGATTTTTTTAAAAAAACAATATTTTGAAAAAACTCAGTAATCGCCTACAAAAATCCTTTGACACCACGCAAGAATGAGGTGGATCCATCATTTTCATCGATGAATGTGAAGAAATCTTTTGTGATTTAACAGGATTATCATAAGATGATAAAGGCAAAAGAGAGAAGTTATGACGACTTTTAAAAAAGAATTAACAAGCGAAAAAATGACCTAATTAAACCTATTTTCATCATTGTTACAACATCTAAACTATATAGACCTTATTGACCCTGCTATTTTATCTTGTTTCGCTTTCAAAATTGAAGTTTAAGAATTAAAAGAAGATTGTTTATTAGTTTTAGGTTTTATGCTACAATACAATAAAATAATAAATATATATAATTTATTATAACAAAAGAAATATTAATAAAAATTAATTATATTTTGACTTATTTTGCGGTATAATGATTTTACATAGTGTTTATACTATTACAATTATAAAAAAAATAAGAGATAATTGTATAATTAAAATTAAATAATAGCATTTTTTTAAAGTTGGAATCATTTAAGAATCTCCATATTAGAAAAGAGTTTTTTTGCAAAGTGAATAATTTAAAACAATCCAAACATTTTTTATTGGCTAAGGTGTGCTTGTGGTTATTTTCATTATTGATTTTTTATTGCATTATTAGAAAATATAATCCCAGTTTGGGCAAATAATCCATTAAAAGAAATTTTAGTTACTAAAAAAGTTATAGAAAAAAGAAAATATTTAGAAGAAAGTAACCCAGATAATAAATTAGTTGATTGTCAAAATGCTGACATTTATGATTCAATTTATGATGCCAACAATCTCAATATCACAAAGACATTATAAATTAGAAAGCACAGAAAATAATAAATTAGTTGATTGGCAACAACGTTATACTTGGGTTAAAAGTAGCAATTATAGAACCAATATTGCCTCTTACAAATGTTTTAGCGGATAAAAATTACTCCGAAAATTAAAGTTTATTTGCCTCAAACAAACAATAAAGTAGCTGATTTGAATGATTTAAAATCTCAAACTCATATAAAAACATTTACCTATATATTATTTATTTTATTGCTTGCTATTTTTATTATTACAATTTATTTTTATATAACAAAAATAATTAATTGAAATACTAAATTAGTTCTTAATTGTTTCATATATAAAGAAAAACCAATTTAAAAGTTGGTTTTTTTAATATTAATTGTGATTAATATTTGGTTTTAGAACAAATCATATTAAAGTTTTTATTTTTTTGGTAGTTGTTCTAATCGTAATTTATTTTTCAATTTGTGATGTAAATATATGATAAAAATAGCTAAAAAAATTAAAAAACTTAAGATAAATAGCCAATAATCTTTTTGACTGGGAAAAGCAATAATGTCATTCCAATAAGCATTGATGGTTTTTTGGGTGGTTTGGTCGTATTTATAAACTTCATCGTTATTTTGGATTTGTATTTTGGGACTTCCCTGAAAATTTTCTAATTCTTCATAAGGAGAATTATATTTAGTAAAAGCTAAATTGTTTTTGTAATTTTCTTTTTGTCTTAAAAAATTGATGAACTTATAAGCTAGTTCTTTTTTACTTACTTTAGGCATTACCAAAGCATCAACCCAAACATTTGTTCCTTCTGTAGTAGAAAAATAATCCAGATTATTATTTTGTTCTTTTAAAAAATTAGCATCCCCTGAATAAGCAATAACTATATCATAATATTCGTTATTTTTATTTTTCATGCGGTCCATTAATTGA
Organism: New Jersey aster yellows phytoplasma; assembly: GCF_002554195.1. Taxonomy (NCBI): domain Bacteria; kingdom Bacillati; phylum Mycoplasmatota; class Mollicutes; order Acholeplasmatales; family Acholeplasmataceae; genus Candidatus Phytoplasma; species New Jersey aster yellows phytoplasma. Next base: position 30,743 of record NZ_MAPF01000014.1, read on the forward strand.
TCGTTGATAAAAGCTAAGTTAGGTTTTTGTTCTTTGAGTTCCAAGAGCCATTTTTTGGCTTTATCTAATTCATTTTTGGAAGGGTTTGCAATTTTTCCTTCAGTAGCTTTTAGACCTACCATTAAACCGTCGCGAGCGTTATTGCATAAAGCTACTTTTAAATTGGTTTCTTTTAAATATTTAAACCCTTTATCTTTGAGTTCATTAATTTCTGATTCATTCATTTTGTTTTTATTATAAAGAATAACCACTTTACCCCAAAAATAAGGAACGGCATAATCCTTAAAATTAAATTCAGAAGGGAGTTTTTTTGCAAGCTTTTCGTTTAATTTATAATAATGTTTGTTATCTTTCATTAATTTGTCATTCTCTATTGTTTCTAACATTTCACTTTGTTTTAATTGATCAATTGCATATTCACTTAAAATAGCTAGATCATATTGATTTTTACTTTTAATTTTGGTAACTGCAAGTTCGTTAGAAGAAAAAAGAACTTGTTTAACTTTGATGTGAGTTTCTTTTTCAAACTTTTCAATAATGCTAGGTTCTAAGTATTCTCCCCAATTAAATAATGTTAATGTTTGTTCTTCTTGGTGTTGGGGAAGTAATTTATTTTTGGTTCTAAGATTAAGAATAATAAGAATAACAAAAGTTGTTGTGAAAATTAAAAGTAATATTTTTGCTACAGTTTTAATTGTCTTTTTCATTTTGTATCAAATTCGTTTTCATTGTTGTTTGCCTCTACTTCTATTTTTGGGTTTTTCCTTTGGTTTTTTTTGGTTGTTGTATTTAATGGAATTCAGGATAATTTTAGAACTAGCAATAATAATTAAAATAGTAGATAAAGCATTTACAGTTGGGTTAATAGTTCCTTTGAGGCTGTAGATATAAGCAGAAATATTTTGGCATTCAGAACCACCTACAAAATAAGAAATCATAAAGTCATCAAAAGAAAGGCTAAAGGAAAGCATAGCTCCTAAAAGCATAGCTCCTTTAAGTTGTGGCAGTATTACTTTGGTTAAAGCTTTGAGTGGGGTTGCTCCTAAATCATAGGCTGCTTCTAAAGAATGAGGGTCAAGATTTATTACTTTAGGATATACAGTAATAACTACAAAAGGAGTGCAAAAAGATATGTGAGCTAAAAGCATTTTCCAAAAACCAGATTCCAAACCCATAAAACCAAAGATAACAAATAATGCTAAAGCAGTAATAATTTCAGGAATAACAATAGAAAAATTACTTACATCAAGAACGATGTTGCGCCATTTTTTGTTAAGATTTTGAGCAAGGCTAATAGCCGAAAAAGTACCTAAAAAAGTAGAAATTAAAGTGGTTAGGCAAGCAATGTATAAAGTTATTTTGATAGCAGTTTTAACTGTTTGGTCAGTCCACAGTTTAGAATACCATTTAAAGCTAAAACCTTGCCAATTAACTAAAGATGCAATTCTGCCTTCGCTTTTGTTAAAAGAAAAAATAATTAAAGATAAAATAGGAATATAAATAAAGCTTAAAACTAAAATGATATATAAAATGTTAGTAATGTTTTTTTTGGGATTTGTTTGGATTTTGGTAGAATCAGTTTTTGGGGATTTAGTCCCGGATAATTTAATTGACATCTTTTCTTTCTCTTAAACTTAATTTTTTAAAAATTTGAAAAATCAAAAACATTGTTAAAGAAAGATGAATAGCGATTGCACAAGCCTGTTTTATTTCACCACTTAATAAAGCTTTGTTTTCGATTAATTCAGCAATAGTAATTTGGGTAGTTGCTCCTAGATAACGTGGAGCTACAATATTAGTTGCTGTTTGTAAAAAGACAAGACAAATGCCTGCAAGCGCTCCTGAAAGTGATAAGGGCCAAATAATTTTTTGCAATACTTGCCATTCATTTGCTCCTAGATCTTTGGAGGCTTGAATAAGTTGGGGATTTATTTTGATAATTGCAGTGTAGATGGGTAAAAACATGAACGGTAAAAATAAATAAATAAGTCCTACAATCATAGCAAAATCAGTTTCTAAAAGGTTCATATTAAAAGTTTTTTGTAATAAGTTAAATATTTGGACTAATGCTTGGGTTTTTATAATCATATTAATCCACATAGTGCCATTGATGAGAACTACAAGAAAGCTTTGCCATTTCATTTTGAGGCGAGAAATCATATAGGCTAGAGGATAGACAATGATAAAGACACAAAAAGTAACAATAATAGAAATTGCAATTGATCTAGCAAGGACGTATAAAAATGATTGATTGAATAAAAAATCTTGATGGTGTTGCAAAGTAAAACGGGTTGCAAAAAATGCTGTTTGTTGGTTAGTATCCTGAAAAGAATCAAATAAAATAAAGCCCATAGGTAAAATAATTAATACCAACAAAATAATATAATAAGGTGAAATTAATAGTTTGTATAGCTTTTGATTGTCCTTGCAAGTATAGGTTTTTTTCATTACCAAATCTCCATTACATGAATGTCTTCAGGATTAAAAGTGATATCTATTTTTTTGTTTAATTCAACATGGTCAGTAGTATGAATAATGTAGGTTCTTTGAGCGGTTTTAACATCAATTTCCCAATGAACTCCTTTAAAAATAATAGATTGCACTATACCTGTAATTAAGCCTTTTCCTTGGTAAACAATATCGATGTCTTCGGGACGAATAACGATATCTACATTTTCTTCTTTTCGAAAACCCTTATCTACACAATTAAAAGTTTGATTGTCAAAATGAACTAAAAAATCATCTTTCATCACTCCTTTAATTAAGTTTGATTCTCCCACAAATTGAGCTACAAAACGGTTAGCAGGCTCGTTGTAAATATCTTCAGGACTTCCTATTTGTTGAATTTCGCCGTTATTCATGACAACTACTTTATCACTCATAGTAAATGCTTCTTCTTGGTCGTGAGTGACAAATAAAAAAGTAATTCCTGAGTTTTTTTGTATTTCTTTAAGTTCGTATTGCATTTCTTGTTTTAATTTTAAATCTAAATTAGATAAAGGCTCATCAAGTAATAAAACTTGAGGTTTGTTAATTAAAGCTCTTGCAATTGCAACTCGTTGTTGTTGTCCACCTGATAATTGTTCAATAGTTCTTTTTTCAAGTCCTTGTAAACCCATAATTTTAATGTATTTTAATACTTCTTTTTGGATTTGTTCTTCTTGTTCTTTCTTGTTTATTTTTTTGCATTTAAGAGCAGTTTGTTTTGCTTCAAAATCTTTGGTTAGAGCTTCAATTTGATTGTTAAAGTTATTTGTAATTTGGGTAGTTTTTTCTTGAGCCAAATCTTTAGTTAATTCTTGGTGAAAAGTTTTTGATAAATTGGCTTTGCTAGTTTTATAATGAGTTTCATTAATATCTAAATTATCTTTAATCTTGGAGTTAAAATCTTTTAAACGTAAGCCAAAAGCTACATTTTCAAAGACATTTAAATGAGGAAATAAAGCGTATTTTTGAAAAACAGTATTAATTGGTCTTTTGTGAGCAGCTACATTTAAAATGCTTTTTCCTTGAAATAAAACCTCTCCGCTACTAGGGTTTTCAAAACCGCCTAAAATACGTAAAATAGTAGTTTTTCCACAACCTGAAGGACCTAATAAAGTGACAAATTCATTTTGTTTAATTTCTAAATTGATGCCTCTTAAAATTAATTGATTGTCAAATACTTTGGTTAAATCTTTTAAAATAATTAATGTTTTCATGGTTTGATGCCTATCTTTTTGGAAAAATAAAGTTTTAAACTTTATAAGTTTAAGTTGTAAATTGTTGTTTAATTATCAAATATAAAAAAATATTAATTAAACAAAAATATAATAAATTAGTCAATAAAATAATTATAAAGCAAAATAATCATTTTATAACAAAATAAAAAAGTAGTAATTAAAATTGCAACAATAAACAATCAAAAAGAACCAAAATCTCTTAATATTTTAAATTTATTTATTGCTAATTTTAGCTTATCATAAAATTAATAAATTGCAATCATAAAAAGTTCTTTTTTTCTGATATTGTTATAATATCTCTAAATTTTGTTAAAATAAATGTGTTAAGAAAATTATAGTAAAATGATTTTTTGCAAATATTAATTAAAATAATTAAAAATTGTTCGATAAATGATTATAAATATGCTTATTTTTTTTGGTATTTGCCAATTTGTTTATTTTCATTAAAAATTTTATAGTTGGAAAATATTTTTTTATCATTTCAAATTAATTTAATAAAAAAATGAATCCAACCAAACTAACTAATTAATATATAAAAAATATAAAGGAAGGTATATTATGAAATGGGAACCGCAAAGATTTGAATATCCTGAACCAGATAATCAACCGAAAAATCCGCCAAATTATCCAACCCCACCTAAAAAACCTAAAAATTATTTGACAATTGCTACTAATATAAGCACTATTATTTTAAATATTATTGTGATTTTCTTTCTGCTTGCTTTAATTAAGGGAGCTGAAAATTTTGCTAATTCTATGGGAAAATACAACAAAGAAGATATTATATGGGCACGAGAAAAAGAATACATAACCAAAGGCAATTTTGATATTGATAGCTTTTCTGGATATGATGAAGTCAAAGACGAGTTAAAAGAATATATTAAAGCAGTAAATGATGATGCAAATGAAATGAACCTTTTGCCTCGTAAAGATTTACCAAGAGGAGTTTTATTGTACGGCTCTCCAGGAACAGGAAAAACTTATTTAGCTAAATGTTTAGCAGGTTCTGTTAAAGGCAAAGCTCCTTTTTTTGTTACTACTGGTTCTGATTTTGTCGAAAAATATGTAGGAGTCGGAGCAGCTCGTGTAAGAGGTTTATTTAAAGTAGCTCAAGAAACCGCCAAACAACGTGGACAGAGTTATTATTTTATCTTTATTGATGAAATTGATGCTATTGGAGCTGAAAGAAGCAAAGAAAAAAGCGCTCAAGAACATTCAGGCACTCTTAATGCTTTATTAACTCAACTTGATGGAGTAGATTCAGATGAAAAAGCTCCACAAGCTATTGTTATTGGAGCAACTAATCGTAAAGATTTTTTAGATGATACCTTAATTAGAGAAGGTCGTTTAGGGAAGCACATTTATTTAGGCACTCCGGATTTAAAAACAACCCAAGCCTTACTTACAGCTTTTATGAAACGCGAAAACATTCAAGAAAAAAATTATCCTTCAAAAGATGAATTAAAACAAGTGGCAAAAATTCTGCACGGATCTCATTTTACTCCTTCAGATATTAATTCTTTAGTGAAAGAATCTAAAAAGATAGCCTTCAAAGATACTAATTCCCTAAACAAAAAAATTACGCCTTCACATATTTATGATGCTATGGATTTAATTTTAATGGGTCCTGAATTAAAACAAAGTACCTCTCAAGCAGATAAAAAAAGAGTTATTAATCATGAATTAGGACATGCCATAGTAGCTCATGCTCTAGGGTTTGATGTGCATCGCGTAACTGCCAAACCAAGAGGACAAGCAGGGGGATATACTATCTTTTTGTCTGCTAGTAATGAAGACGAACAAGCCAATCAATTATTAACTAAACAAGATTTATTAAAACAAATGATTACTGCTTTGGCAGGGATTTCAGCTGAAGAAGTGTTTGAAACTAGTGTTAGTGTTGGTTGTTGTGATGATTTGAAAAAGGTGCGTTCTATTGCCACTAAAATGGTAAAAGATTTTGGAATGTCATTAGGTTCGGAAAGTATGGATTTTAGTTTGGATGATAATGCTCAAACTAAAGAAATTAATGCAATTATTCAAGCTAGTTATAATGCAGCTAAAGAAATTATTGAAAAATATAAAGCCAATCCAAATGATAAAGATAACAAAACTCCTAATAAACAATGGGAATATTTAAGTGAAAAACTTGATACACAAAATTTAGGAAAAGATGATTTTTTGTCTGTAGAAGGTCAATATTTTTATACAACAACAATTTCAACTGTTGAAGTTCAAAAAGAAACAACATCAACTAATAAAAAAGAATACAAAATAAAATTAGAAGATAATGAATTTAGACAAAGACCTTAATAAACCCTTCTTAATTGATGGGTTTTTTATTTTATTTACTTTAATTTTATTTTTTTAATATCCCTTAAAGCTTCAAAATTAATTAATATTATTTGCAAAAAAATTATTGTATAATATATATTAATAAATACTAATAA
>NZ_MAPF01000015.1:0-2351 GCF_002554195.1 New Jersey aster yellows phytoplasma
GATACATTTATCATAATTATGACAACAAAACCCAACAATCGCTTTGTGATATTAAAAATCTTTAGAAAGCAATAAATTGTTTAAAAACATTAAATTCAAAATCTTTTTATCAATGATTAATTATCAATTATACAGTCTTATAAATTAATTATTAGATAATTATATAAATTAATTTGTTTAGTAAGTAATCATTTATAATTATTGATACTCTATTTTAACAAAACTAAAAAGCCATTTATTAATTGGCTATTTTTATAACATTGATTTATAATATCAATTTATTTTATTTACATTTTTGTATTTTGGGAAAGTTAAATATTTATTCATTTAAAATTATTGCATTTAACAATCTTTTTTTATATTTTACCCTAACTTACTTTTTCATTTATTTGTCCAATTTTTCACTTTACTTATTTTAGTTTTATTTTTAAAAACCATTTATTTTTTTTTTTAGTTTGTTTGTTGTTTTTGATATTTTTTTATCTATAAAGAAATACCAACCAAGAAACACAAAAAACAAAGAAAACTAATATAGCAAAAATAAAATTATTAAAATATAAAAAACATATATTCAAACAGTATAAAAGGAAATAATTAACTCGGCTTATGATTATCGATATTAGTGGTATTTGTATTAATTTTTTTAATAAGGTAAAATCTTTTTTTCGAAATTAATTCAATATTTAATTAAAAATAAGGTATTTCGGTATTTTAATTATTATTTTTGGTAACCTTTTGTATTTTTTTTATTTTGGTTTCATATTAAAGTTTTTGCTAAGAAAAATTTTAATCCTAATGCTCTTAAAGGAGGTATTTTCTTAGGGGTGGGTCTGCGCTGTTACGTTTTTTAGACAAATTTTTTCTCTAAAATTTTTCTAAAAAACGTAACAGCGCAATGATTTAATATCAAGTTACAATACTGAAGGAGACAAAGATTTAAAGTATTTTATTATTGAATTGAGTCAATTGATCCTCAATTGAAATCAGGTCCTAATGGTTTAGGAAATTTTGTTTAAAAAGGAGATACCAAAAGACAAAAAGAAATTAATTATTCTTTGATGAAGATATTTATTTATAATATATGAAAGACAAAGATGGAAAAGATATGGATGTTATTTATGATTTTAAATATGTTTTTACAAGATTACATGAATTAAATAAAAAGAAAAGAAGCCCAGAATAAGAAAAAGAATTTAGTACTTTATTTAATTTTTTTATAAATTTATTCTTGGCAATCTAAAAAATTGATGAATTCCAACAAAGATTTGATTCATTAAAAGATATTAAAAGATATTAAATTAGAATCTAAGATTTTTTAAAAATGTTTAGATGATTCAGGAAGATAAGAAATAAAATAAGAAGAACAAAATTTAGAGTTTTAAATAAATGTGCCTTTGCTTTTGAAAATGATAAAAAACAAACAAAACTAAATCAACAAACGATTCATTAAAAAATCAATTTTGAAGAAATAAAATTAGAATTTAAGAATTTGAAAAAATGTTTATACAAAGAAAAAACTAAATGAGAAAAAGTTAAAAAAGATACAAGAAACCAAGAAGAAGAAAAAGAATTTAATGATTTAGAAAAAATAACAAGAAGCAGCAAAGAACAAGGCAATACAAAAGAAACAAACGAAATAATTTGTTTAGAAAATAAACTTAATAGCATTAGAAACAAATTAAAAGAATTTAAAGATAGAGTTTACAAAAATACTTATTAAAAAAAGGTTATATAATACCTTATTAATTAGTATTGATGGATTATTAATAGGCTTTTTATTAGCTTTATTTTTATTAGGTAAAAGACTAAAGTAACAAAAAAACAAGAACTAATAACACTTTTGTAAAAGCATGTTATAAAATGATTTCTAAATTTGTTGATAAAGGACAAATTGAGTCTGCTTTTTCTTTAGGAATGAACCAAAAACAAACTTTTTACAATATTATTTTCTTCACAAGCATTAAAAAAATCAGTTCCTTTTGTAATAACTAAATTTATTATCAATATTTAAAGATTTTACCTCTTTTGATTTTATGGTCTGGATTGCTAACTGAAATATGGGAATTGCTGCTTATATTTCATAACTCCTTTTGTCGTTCTTTCCATAATTTATTGGGTTTTAATCAGTGTAATAAAACTTTGGTTAAATATTTAATAAAAAAATTAAACCCTTATTTTAGCAAAAAAATGTAACAAATAATAAAATAGTGATTACGCACTTTATTGAGTATTTTACTACATAAATAATTTCTTTTGTCAACTTTGAGGCAAAAATGCGTTTTTAAAAATATTTTTTTAGTATAATATAAGTATATTAGATAATATTTAGTATTTTGTTTAATTACTTAAAT
>NZ_MAPF01000016.1:0-10450 GCF_002554195.1 New Jersey aster yellows phytoplasma
TTTGTTTTTTAAAATAAGCTGAATTATTGCTTTTGTAAAAAAATTATAAGCCAATTTTAAAAATTATAAATAATTCAAAAAAACTTTTTTACCCCCAAACCCAATTTTTTTCAATTATTTATGATTTTGAAAATTATTAAAAATATTTATCAATAAAAAATGCAATATTTGACAAAACCAAAGAAAACTGAAAAAATATTTTTTTTAAATGATTTAAAATTATTATCAAATTGACCCAAACCATTAATAATCCACCTATTTTTTCTTTTTTCCTTCTGGCTAATATTTTTTAATATTCAAAATTTGATTTTGACTCTTATAAAATATTTTTTAACCTAATAAATAACATTTTTGCTACAATAAAATACGAACAAGTTTTCAAAAAAATTTTTCGCGCATTTGTTTCAAGTTTTTTATTGAATTTAATTGCAATGCAATTGCTATTTTATTTTTATTTTGGGCATTTTGCAAATTTATTTATTGATAAATTAAATAAATGCGAAATTATCGCATCCAAATTTGGCTTTTTAAAAAAAATCTAAATTGACCAAACGAAAAAATATTTACTAAATAATTCAACAATTCCAATAATTACCAAACCTCAAACCTGAATATATTTTTCAATGCTCGATTCTGGATTTGCGATCCCAATTCAATCCCAATTTTTATTTTTTAATTTTCAAAACATTTCAAGAAATTATTTTCATCTTTAATTATGAATAATTTTCAAATTACAAACTGGAGGTTCCAAGTGAATGACATTAAATTTTTTGCTTTAGGAGGGCTGGGCGAAAGTGGAAAAAATTTTTACGTATTGCAAATTAACGACTCTTATTTTTTACTTGATGCTGGACTAAAATATCCTAATACTAATCTTTATGGAATCGATTCTATGATTGCTGATTATTACAAATTACAGGATATCAAAGATAAGATTAAAGGTGTTTTTTTATCATCGGCTTTTGAAACCAATTTGGGTGCCTTACCTTATTTGATGAAAGATTTTGATATCCCTGTTTATGCTTCTTATTTTACGATGCAAGTCCTAAAAGCGCATTTTCAAAGTCATAAAATTAATTATCGCAATTTCAATCTACAAATCGTGAAAAGTGACGAAAGACTTATTTTTGATGATGTGGCAGTGGCCTTTTTTGCTACATCGCAGTTGATTCCTGAAACATTGGGGATGGTTTTTCAAACTAAAAGAGGTAGCATCATTTATTCTGGCGACCTGAAATTATTGCATTCTAAAAATAAATTTTTTCAAACTAATTTTACAAGATTAGCTCAATTAGCACAACCCAAAGTGCTTACCTTTTTGCCTTCTTGTCGTGGGGCTTTTATCACATCTTCTCATAATAACGATGCATCGAGTTTTGAGCACAAATTGAATAACTATTTTAGCAATCACTTGCTGAAATCTGAAGGCATTATTGTTATTCCTTCTTTGATGCCTGATTTGTTAAAAATTCAATCTGTAGTGAATTTGGCATGTAGACTTAATTTTAAAATAACTTTTTTAGGTAGAAAAAGTGAAAAAATTATTGATGTTGCTTTGAAAAAAGGTTTTTTAAAAGTGCCTTCTTTCAATTTAGTGGAATTAAAAACACTAGAAGACTCCAAAAAACATCCAAAATTAGTTGTCTTTGTGCTAGGTAAGCATTTTGAGCCTTTGTTTCATTTGCAAAAAATGTGTCAAAAAACAGATAATTTAATTCATTTAACGACCCAAGATTTAGTGTTGTTGATGTCCAAAGAAATGTCAGGAATTGCCAAAATGCAATCTCAAACCCTAGATCTTTTGTCGCGTCACAACATTCCAGCCCGTGTTTTGGTCAAAGATTTAGACGCTTGTTCCGATGATTATGAAAAAACCCTTAAATTGATGCTTAATTTTTTAAAACCTCAATACATTATTCCTGTTATGGGTGAATATCGTCATCAATATCAAGTGCAAAAAATTGCTCAAAGTTTAGGATTCAAACTCAACCAAATTTTCTTGTTAGAAAATGGCAGCATTTGGCATTGCGACTCACAAAAAGATGCCTTTGCTGAATCTAATACTGGAGTTCTTACAGAAATTTTAATTGATGGCACTCCCGTTATTGATGGGCAAGATTTTATTATGAAAGACCGTGAACTTTTAGCAGCGGATGGAGTTGTAATTGTTGTTGCCAATGTTAATGCTAAACACAAAAAAATAGTAGGAGCACCACAATTAGTAAGTAAAGGTTTTTTGGCAGATTCTGAAACTAGTCATATTTTTCCTAAGTTAAAAGCTATTTTTGATGAAAAAAGTGAAATTTTTTTGAAAAAAAAGTATCTTAAATGGAATGATTTCAAAAAAAATATTAGAGAATCATTAGTTAAATTTTTATTCAAAGAAACTAAAAAAAGACCTATTGTTATTCCTATTTTTATCAGTGTTAAAAGTGAATAAAAAGAATAATAAATAAAAATAAATACGATAAGAAATAATAAGAAATTTGTCAAAAATAAAATAATAATTCAATATAAAAAAGTTAATTTTATTTTTGTTCCGTTTTCCTTTAACCCCAATTCAACCCTAATTACAAACAACTAACACCTACTTTTAATTCTAATTTATTTTGATATTTTAATTATATTTTTCCCCCCAAACACTTTTCATTACCAAAAACCTTTATATGGCAAATAATTGGCATCCCTAAAGCAAATTAAAGGAGAATGATGTGAAAATAAAAGTTGCAACCACTTCTACTAGCTGTCTTGATTATTGCTCGCATTCTTGTGATATTGATATTCTTAGAATCAAAATTTTGATCGATTATCAAGAATATATTGATGGTAAAACCATGAAATACGATCAATTTTATCAAATGTTTAAAAAAACCCCTGATTTTATGCCTAAAACTTCACAAGTATCAGTGGGTGAAATGGTAGTTTATTTTGAAAAATTATCTTTACAAGGTTATCAAAAAGTTTTTGTAACTACGCTGTCTTCTGCTTTAAGTGGCACTTATAATGCTATTATTCAAGCAGGGAAAATGGTATCAGATAAAATTGATGTACACTGTTATGATACTAAAACTGTCTGTTTTTGTGAAGGTTTTTTTGCCCTAGAAGCTTATCGTTTATTTGCAGAAGGCAAATCCATAGAACAAGTTGTCAAGCATTTAGATTTTATTAAAGAAAATAATACCATTTTTTTTATGACCAAAAAACTCACACAATTAATCAAAAATGGACGTTTAGTAGGAGTAAAAAGTTTTTTTGGTCGTCTTTTGAGAATAAATCCCATTTTACAAGTTCAAAAAGATGGTAAAATTGCTTTAATTAAAAAGACTTTAAGTTCCCATAAAGCAATTTTAGCCATAATTTCTAAAATCAAAGAATACACCCAAAATCATGATTACCAAATCCATTTAATTTTTACAGGGAACCCTGAATTAAAAAATGAGTTTCAACAAGTTTTAGAAACCCAATTAGGCTTAAAAAATTTATTACAAATCCCTTTAACTCCTGTTATTGGATGTCATGTAGGAGATAGCGCTATTGGAGTAGGAATTATTAGAAAACCTAAATTTCAAAAATAATACGCTTGCCATTATTATAGTTTTTACAAAATTAAAAAATAGTATAAATATTAATTCTTGCTCCTTAATTCTTGCAAAATTTATTTTTTGAGTTCCTGCGCGACTGCATTTCCAAACCAAAATATCGTAATAATACATATTTTCCAAATATTTTTCATAAAAAATTTTATTATTTGACTTTTTGGCTAAATGTTGGTATAATAATTATTGGTTAAAATTAAAAAAACTTTTGAATAACTTATTTTATTTTGATGCACTTTAAGAGATTATTTTTATTTATACTTTATGATTTATTCCAAGGTATAAATAAAAAATATTAGGCCCGTTGGAGAAACGGTTAACTCACATGCCTTTCACGCATGCATTCACGGGTTCAAATCCCGTACGGGTCACCAATTTGATAAAAAAGCACCCATAGCTCAATTGGATAGAGCATCTGACTACGGATCAGAAGGCTAGGGGTTCAAATCCTCTTGGGTGTGCCAATAAAAAATCATAAATTTCAATTAACGGGAAGTGGCTTAGCTTGGTATAGCGCCTGGTTTGGGACCAGGAGGTCGCGGGTTCAAATCCTGCCTTCCCGACCATTCCTTAATTAACTATTTAAATATCTAGGCGGGCGTCGTATAATGGCCATTACCTTAGCCTTCCAAGCTAAAGACGTGGGTTCGATTCCCATCGCCCGCTCCATTTATTATTCCCCATAATAATAAATATAAAACAAAACTATAAACTAAAAAGTTAAACCGCTTATCTCATCAATAAACGGTTTAACTTTTATTATATATTAACACAACAAAAAAACTGCAACAATTTATTGCAGATTTTTTAAACTATTAAATTATTTTTTTAGTTTTAAAAAAATCATACATGCGGTCTTCATCTATATGAGGGCTTACAAAATTAGCAATTTTTTTTAAATCTTTTATTTTGGTATTTCCCATAGTGATTGCCACATCAGCTAATTTAAGCATTTCAAAGTCATTGGGACCGTCTCCCATACAAATCAATTGATGATTAGGATAAAGAGCCTTAATTTGTTTAATGCCGTATGATTTGTCTATTTTTTGGTACATTATATCAACAAAGCCACTGTCCCAAAAGTAAGCTTTTAATTGGGGCATATCTTTTAAAAAATGTTTTATCTTTTCTTTATCATTTTCTTTATCGTTTTCTTTATAATTTAATAATACCATTTGATAAACTTTTTGTTGCTTAAAAAAAGCATCATTTAGAACTAGTTTTTGTTCCCCTTTAAAATTGCTAATATTTTTGAGTTTTTGGTCTTTTTGTAAATCTATGGCAAAAATTTCGTCTAAGGTAAAAAGAGTTAAAGCGACTCCATTTGTAGCGGCTGCTTTTTCTACTTGCATAATATCTTTTTGGTCAAAGTAAACCCCATTAAGTACTTTTTCTTCTTGTTTTTTTTGTGCTTGCATTGTAAGAGCGCCGTTACACAAAACTAAATATTTAAATAAAGGTCTTAATTCTTTTAAAACTCCTAATCTAGCATAACTTCTGCCTGTAGCGATTCCTAAAACTACATTAGGATCTTTCGAAAGTTCTTTGATTAACGCTTTTGTCTGAGGCAAAATAGCTTTATTTTTATTACTTCTTAAAGTGCCGTCAATATCAAAAAAAATTAGTTTTTTCATAAACTTTATTACCTATTTTCTTTATGAATATAATTTATAATGTCTTTTTTGCTAAAAATATCAATTTTATGCAATAATTAATTACAATTATTGCTTATATTATACTATAATATAGGTAGTAATAATCGTTAAAATAGGAAACCTTAGCAGTTTTTTTATTGATTTTAATAAGATTTAAAGGAGAATAATTTTTATGAATAATTTAGACCCAAAGATTAATAGCTATAATTCCGATGTTTCTTTCTTTGCTTTGGGAGGGCTTGGCGAAGTTGGCAAAAACATGTATGTTTTTGAAATTCACAAGCAAATTTTTATTGTAGATTCAGGGATTTTGTTTTCAGATGATTTTTTGTTAGGAGTCAATTACGTCATTCCTGATTATGATTATTTATTGAAAAACGAATCTCGCATTGTAGGGCTTTTTGTTACTCACGGACATGAAGATCATATTGGAGGCATTCCTTATTTGCTTAAAAAAGTGCGTATTCCTAAAATTTTTGTCTCAGGGATTGCATATTATTTGTTGGAACACAAATTAGCAGAGCATAAAGAAATTGGTACCCTACCCAAAATAGAAAAATACAGCCATGATACCAAATACGAATTTAGACATCAAGTAAACGTTTCTTTCATCAGGCTTAACCACTCTATTCCTGACACTTTTGGTATCGTTTTTAACACCAAATACGGTAATATTTTTTATACTGGGGATTTTAAAATTGATTATACTCCTGTAGGTCCAGAAGCGGAATACGACAAATTAATCAAGATTAAACAAGAAGGTGTTTTATGCCTCCTTTCTGATTCTACTAATGCCGAGCAATCTGGGTTGGTCCAATCTGAAAGTACTATTGGGGATTCCATTAATGAACTCTTTGTAAATATTGCAGACCGCATCATTATTGTTACTTTTGCATCTAATTTTTACCGCATAAAACAAATTGTAGAAGCTGCTATTCAGACTAAAAGAAAAGTTGCAGTGTTTGGTCGCAGTATGGAAAAAGCTTTGGAAATTGGTAAAAAACATGGCTATCTTAACATTCCTGAAGGCGCCCTTGTCACAAACAATAACATTCACAAATATCGTGATATTATCTTACTTTGCACCGGGTCACAAGGAGAGCCCTTAGCAGCTTTAAGCAGAATGGCCAATAACACTCACAGACAAATTAAGTTAAGCCCCAAAGATACTATCATTTTTTCTTCTTCTCCCATTCCTGGAAACCAAGAAAACATTAATAAAATTTTTGATTTGCTTTTCAAAAAAAATGTCAACATCATAACTCACGGACCTTTAATTAAAACTCACGTATCAGGACACGGCAACCAAAATGACCTGAAATTAATGCTTTCGCTTACCAAACCTAAATATTTTATTCCAGTTCACGGCGAACATCGCATGCTAATTGCACACAAAAATTTAGCCCTAGAATGTGGCATTCCAGAAAGTAATATTTTCATCTTAGAAAATGGACAAATGGTAAACTTAGCTCCCGAAAAAGCCGCCATTACCCAAAAAATGAACGTGGGTAACATCTTTATCGATGCTTCTGGGATAGACGATGTGGGCAATTCTATCCTAAAAGAACGCCGTAGTCTGAGTGAAAAAGGCTTATTTTCTGTTGTTATGAGCATTGATTTAAAAAGAAAAAAAGTCCTTAATTTACCAACAATTGTTTCTCGTGGCTTTATTTATATGAAAGATAATCAAGAAATGATTAAACAAATTTCTTATGATATTAAAAATAGCATTGAAACAGCTATTAAACAAGATGAAGTGCAAAAAGAGACTTTAAACAAAATTATCGTTGATTATCTTGCCTCTAAAATATACGGAATTACTTTGAGGAATCCAATTATTATTCCTATTATTTTAACAGTTTAAGTAGTTTTAGCAAATTTTGAATTATTTAGCTTATTTCCATTATTTTAAAAACTATTTGAGATTTTTTACAATGATATCTTTCTTTTTGATATTAAAATTTTTTATTGAATCACAATAAATAACTTTTTACCCTTTTTCCTTTTCTCTTCTTTTTCTTGCCTTGATTTGTCTTAGGATTATAAATATTCTTTAAAATTAAACCATTTTTTAACTAAAAATATAATATTTTAATATATTAATATCTCATTTTTGCATACCAAAATTCTGTGCTATTCCCTTTTTTAGATAAATTTTGTCTCTAAAATTTTTATTTAAGGATAAAAAATTAAGTAGATAATTTCATATCTTTTCAAACTACAAAAATAATTATAATTTCATTTTCTTAACGTAATTTTAACTTTTTTGTTTGATTTTTGAAATAAAAAAGGATGTTGACTTTGTAAGATGGTTTTCGTTTGGCCGAATAAACTGTTCCTTGATTGGAATGAATGATACAAGGTTCTTTTTAATAGAGGTAATTTTTGGATGGTGTTTAAAACTAATTCGTTTTTTTTTTTTTGATGTTTGGAAGTGTGGAAAGCGATAATTTGGTTGTTGAAAGAATCAATGATGCAAAAAAAATATAAAAATACTTGGGGATTTTTGAAATAAGTGATGTCGGTAAATATTTTTTGGAGGGGTTTATTTGATTAATCCTGAAATCCCTTCTTGATACAAAACCTCTTTAGTTAAAAAATTTAGGGTAATATTTAAATTGATAAACTATTTTTTTACTAAAGATAAATGAAGTTCGATTAATTTATTACGAATTTCTAAATTCTTTTATTTTTTAAAAAATCTTTAAATAATTTTTTATCTTAACATTTAATTCCTCTCTAAAAACATTTTTAGAAAAGATATGAAAGTTTTTTTTTAATCTTTGAAACAAAAAAAGACTCACACTTTTGGAACACCTCAAATTCTCTTATCATTTGCAAATTTTTTTTATTTATAAACTCAAGTTTCAAAACAATTTTTGCTCCTTTTAATTTATAAATTTTCTATTTATAAAAAATTTAATTAAAAAAATAAACCAAGAATAATTTTCAATTAAAAATTAGAATGTTTTTCAAATATTCTAATTTTTTTTATATAAATTGCAATTATTAGCTTGTTATTTTATTTTTTTAGTTTATTGTGATATATAATAAAAGAAGTGATTATAAATTTTGTCTTTTTTGGAAAACCTAAGACAACAAAAAATGCCCAAATGCAAGAAATATTAAGGATGTGTTGAGTGATGTCAAATTATAGTTTAAAATTGAAAAACAATCAATTATTAACAATTAAAAAATTCTACCGCAAACAATTAAAATTATCAGCTAATAAAACGGTTGCTTTTGTTGTAGACAAATCTTTCGCTAAAATAACAGTTTATAATAATGGAACTTTGTTGGTGCAAGGGAAAAATGCCCTTTTTATGGTTTCTTTTATTAAAAAAATGTTGAAAATGAAAACAGTGAGCGATAATAGCGAAATAAAAGAAGTTAGTTATTCGTTAGTCAAAAAAGCCCCAACGTTAAAAACTAAAAGCAATTTGGGGACAAATTTATTTTTGCAACTTAACAATAAAAAAACTTATTATCTGCCATCCATCGGTTCTGATGAAGTAGGTACAGGAGACGTTTTTGGTCCTGTTGTTGTTTGTTGTGTTTATTTGACTGCTAAAAATATTGCTTTTTTACAAAACCTAGGAATTATTGCCGAATCCAAAAAAATCTCAGATGAAAAAATAATAAATATAGCTCCTTTAATTATGAAAGAAGTTATTTATTCTTCTAAAATAATGATGCCTTTGGAATACAATCAAATAATCAAACAATGTAATCTGAATAAAATCAAGGCTTTAATGCATAACGAAGCAATTAAGCAAACTGTTTTTAAAGCCCCTCCAAATGTTCCTGTTATTTTAGATCAATTTTGTTTTCCTAAAAATTATTTTAATTATTTGCAAGACCAAAAAGACCAAAATGAGGTTTATACAAACATTATTTTTGAAACCAAGGCTGATAGTTCTTATTTTAGTGTTGCTGTGGCTTCTGTTATTGCTAGATATCTTTTTTTAACGCAAATAGCAAAACTTTCTAAGCAAATTAATTTTAAATTGCAATTAGGAGCAGGCAAATTGTTAGATTTGCAAATTGATTTGATAGTAAAACAACACGGATTAGAGATTTTGCCTCAAATTGCTAAGTGTAATTTTAAAAATATTTTACGCAAAATGGAATAAATTTATAATATTGGCGCTTGCTTCCAATTTTATTTATCAAAAAAAACAAATTTAAAGGAGTTTTTATGTCAACTATTTTTACTAAAATTATCAAAAAACAAATACCTGGTTATCTACTTTATGAAGATAATTTAGTGGTTGCTTTTTTAGATATTACCCAAGCGACCAAAGGACACACTTTGGTGGTGCCTAAACAAGAATATCGCGATATTTTAATGGTGCCTGAAGTTGTTTTTGCCCATTTGTTTAAAGTAGTACATCAAATAAGCAAAGTATTAATTGATGTTTTTCAAGCTCAGGGAATCAATTTATTAAATAATAACGGCAAAGTAGCAGGTCAAACTGTTTTTCATTATCACGTGCATTTAATTCCTCGTTTTGATGAAAAAGAAATTAATGTAGTTTTTAAAAATAATGCTTCTTTGATGCTTCCTCAAGATTATGAAAAAGTTCAAAAAGCTATTTTAGTGCATTTGAATAAATAAAAAAATATATTGTTAAGGAAGCATAAAATAAATATATTACTGTCTTTCTTTTTTTAATAATAAAACCTTTACAAAATATTTTTTATAGAACTTTTTTAATTTATATCAAAAATGAAAAAAACTTAAAAGAGGTGTTTTATGCAAATAAAACAATCAGAAAAAATATTTATATGGGTTTTTATGGGTCTTTTTACTTTGGCTTTATTTTTAGTTTATTTCATTAATGCAAACAAATATAAGAATAGAAAAAAATATTTTTATACTTCGGATGGTTTTTTTGTTAATGGTATAAAAAGGCTTTTGGAAAGTTGAAAAATATGGGCATTTTGGGTTTAAAGTGATATTTTATGATGGTACTTATGAAGATTTAATTTCAAACAACAAAGAAATTATTTATATTTCAGATAATAAAAATTCTCTTTATACTGGTGGGCTTTATTTGCAATTTGAAAAGATTTTAATTACCCTCATTTTTATATTTTATAATTGGAAAAAAATAATTTTATGATAAAAAAATATAGATTAAAATTGCGGTTTGTACATATTTTTTTATTTGCTAATAATTGTTTTTTGGAATATTC
>NZ_MAPF01000017.1:0-21385 GCF_002554195.1 New Jersey aster yellows phytoplasma
AACATTTTATTTTTTTAAGCCTTTGTGAAATCAAAAATGGTTTTGTAATTCAGCCTTTATAGTGGTTATAGATATTTTGTTGACCGCTTTAATACATATTATATAATGATAGAAAATTTCAAGCTTTTCAAAATCATCCTTTTTTATTTTTAAATCAATTTTAAAATACCTATATTACTATTTTATATTTTTTCTTTTTTTGTATAACTCCTTTTGGGTTGAAAAATAATAAATTTATATAGCCTACATTCATCCATTAATTTATGTTATTTTTTTATATATTGTTGTATTTTTATTTAAAATAGATTATATTTATGTTATTTTAAATCTAACAGCAACAAATAATAAGTCTTTTAAAGTTTATTAGTCATTTATTTTTTCTTTTTTTTGTATTTGTATCCTTTTTATCTAGAGTTATTCTGTAATTTTAAAATATATTATTTTTAAAGCTCAAAACAAGCCAATTTCTAATTAAAAACTTTTTGTAAAATATTAGCAAATCAAAATATTTTAATATAGCATTAAAACCAATTTAATTATTGGTCTTTTTTTTTATAAAATTGCACAATTATTAATTTATAATAAAAAAACCAAACTATTTTAATAGCTTGGTTTAATCATAGATGTGGAATTGGAAGCAAAAATTAGCTTTTGCGAGTTACTTTTAAAAAATGATAGAAAAATTTGTCAAATAAATGATATTCTTCTAAAATTTGAAAATCGTTTTTCCATAGCCATCCTTGAAGATAATCTTGATTACTTTGTGATCCTAATATAAAATGTTTACTTTTATCAGGAGTTTTTTCAAGTATTTTAGTGATAGCATAAGTTCCCATACCACAAATTAGGGCAAGATCAAAATCTTGGCAAATGTTTTGGAATCCGTCACTTAAACAAAAAGTAACTGGATAGCAAGTAAGGTTTTTTTGGGCTTGAAATAAAGGTTTTAATCTTATATCTGCTGCAATTGCTTGTTTTATATAGCCTTGTTGAAAAGCTTTTTTGAGGACTAAACCATGATCTGTGCCGATGTCTACAACAGTGTCATAATTTTTAGTAAGAGACGCAATAAAAGAGATTCGTTTCATTTTATTTGTGGTTGTGGTACAAACTTTTTAATTTGCTTTGTTTAGCTGGAGTTCTGAGTCGTCTTAGAGCTTTTGATTCAATTTGGCGGATTCTTTCTCTAGTAACTCCAAATAAAGTACCTACTTCTTCTAAAGTGTGGGTTTTTCCATCTAAAAGACCATAGCGCATTTTTAATACTTTTTCCTCGCGTTCAGTTAAGGTGTTTTCTAGGACTTCATCTAAAAGTTTTTGAGTTACCTCTTTCATCATGTATTCGTGGGGAGATAAAATATTGGGATCTGAGATAAAATCGCCCAAAGAAGTTTCGTCTTCTTCGTTTTCTCGTGCAGGGGCTTCCAAAGAGATGGGTTTTTTTTCGATATATTGGATGCTGCGAATTTTTTCAGCAGAAATATTCATTTTGTCGGCTAACTCTTCGACTGTAGGTTTTTTCTTAAGTTTTTGAGTTAATTTTCGAGTACAAAGTGCCATTTTATTAATAGTTTCTACGATGTGTACAGGAATTCGGATAGTTCTTGCTTGATCGGCAATCGCTCTTGTTATAGCTTGTCTGATCCACCAAGTGGCATAAGTAGAAAATTTAAATCCTTTTTGATAATCGAATTTATCTACTGCACGCATTAAGCCCATATTACCTTCTTGAATTAAATCAAGAAACAAAATTCCTCTTCCAATATAACGTTTGGCAATTGAAACTACTAATCTATAATTGGATTCTACCAAAATATCTTTTGCGCGTCTTGCTTGTTTGATTTGGTCATGTGCTTCTTGGAGTTGATCTTCGGATAATTCAATTTCTTTGGTTTTATGTTTGGCTAGCTTTTGTTTGGCTTGTTTTCCTAAAAAAACTAAAATGGATTTTTTTGTTCTTCTGCCAGTGAAAGCAAAGGAATTTGACCAATTTCTTTTAAATACATGCGAACTGAGTCATCCATTTTAATATCAGAATGGATTTTAGAAATTTCTTCTTTAGAAATTTTTTCATCTTCATCTTCTTCTAATTCTGTGATTTTTTCATCTGATATTAAGTCTTCTTCAGAAATGTCAAAATCCTGGATGTCTTCTTCTGAGTCTTGCGTGTTATCTTCATCTTTGTTTTCATCTGTTTTTTCTAAATTTGCATTTGTTGATCCGGAATCAAAGTCAGTAAAAACATCATTGGGGGTATTTGTTTGGTTGTTTGTATCATTTTTATTGTGGTTTTTATTTAGAGATGTAGCTGCTTGTGTTTCGCAAGAAATAATTTGAATCCCTTGTTCGTTTAAGTTTTGTGCTATTTGTTGATATGGTATTTTTATGTTTTGATTTTGCAAAAAAGAAATAATTAATTGAGATGTTAGTTTTTTTTTCTTCCAGCTTGCTCATTTAAAGTTTTGATTATGTTATCTAATTCCATTTATTAACTCCATTTTTTTAATTAAAATTTGTCTATGAACTTGTTTTGATTTTGGCTTTTTGGATGATTTTTTGTTTTTTTAACAAAATATATCATTTACTAATTCGCTTAATTGTTGTTGTAATTGTTGTTTTTCTTTTTTGAGTTTGTCTTTGTTTTTTTGTAATTTGTTTTTTTCGGTATTATCTATTTGAAGTAATTTATCATTTAACTCATTTATTTTTTGTTGTTTTTGTTCTATTTTGTCTCTGATTTCTAATTCTTTTATATAATTGCTAAATATTTTGCCTTCTTTATCTTTTAAAAGAGGACGCTTTTGCATTTGGAAAAAATGATGTTTTTCTATAGATGTCAATAAATCATCAATATTTTCTTTAAATGTGGTGTTTTTTATTTCTTCCCAAGGAATATAGTTTTGTTGAGGATTTTTTTTGTAATAATTTTTAATATAGTTTAGTAGACAATTACATTGCAAGTCGTTAAAACCGGGGGTTTTTTTGATGATGGCAAATGTTTTGGGGTTTTGGGTTTTGAAAAAAGCAGCATTTAAAAGTAATTCTATGATTATTTCTATTTTAATGTCAAATTTGATTGCATTTAATTGTTGTTTGGTTTGAGCAATGTAAAGAGGTTTTGGGGTTTTGTCAATGGAGACTTGAGAATTAAGATTAACTGTTAGTTGATATTTTTTTGTAAGTATTCTTGATAAATTATTTTGATTTCAAAGCTTGATGATTTGAACAGTTTTTGTAATTCTTTTTTGGTTTGAGTTTGGTTGTAATAATCCATTTTTTGACAAATCAAATCTACTTTTAAAGCTAAAAAATCTTTTAAATCATCGGTTATGAGGCGTTGGTATTTTTCGGGCCCTTCAGTTTTGATGTATTCATCGGGGTCTAGATTATTGGGAAAAACCAATATTTGAACTTGGAAGTTGTTTTTTTGTAGAAAGGTTCCAATTTCTAAAGTAGCTGTTTTTCCTGCTTTGTCGCCGTCATAGGCAATAATTATTTTGTCGGTGAGTTTTTTTAATAGTCTAGTATGAACCGAAGTAAGATTGGTTCCCATGGTAGCAACTACGTTTTTGACTTGGGCTTTGAAAGATGCCATAACATCAAAAAAACCTTCATGCAAAATGACTGTTTGTTTTTTTCTGATTTCAGCTTGGTTTTCGTAGTATTGATATAAATTCTCGCCTTTTTTGAAAATTACTGTTTCGGGGCTGTTGAGATATTTAGGTATTTTATTATCTAAACTACGGCTGGAAAAAGCAACAATTTGGCCTGATTTGTTAGTGATGGGAAAAATGATGCGGTTTTTGAAAAAATCATAAAATTTTCCGGTTTTGTCGTTTTGATTGATGAGGTTTAATTTTTTGAGGTCATCAGGATCAAATTTAGCAAATTCAATTAAATAGCGTGATAAATGGGACGCTTTGGGAGCATAACCTAATTTAAATTTTTTTATGATTTCATTGCCAAAGCCTCTTTGTTCTAAATAATTGAGGACTTGTTTGTTATTTTTTAATTGATGGGCATAAAAATCTGTTGCTTCTTGCATGATGTTGTAGAATTTTTGGTATTGACTGGTGTTTTTTTGGCGCAGGGAAGTATTGATTCCTAATCGGGTTGCCAGTTCAAAAATGGCTTGATTTAAATGGATGTTTTTGATGCTTTTGTAAAAAAAAACAGGATTGCCGCCTTTTTTACAAGACATGCAAACTCCTATATTTCTTTCAGGAGAAACAGAAAAAGAGGGCGTTTTTTCATCGTGAAAAGGGCATAATCCCATGTAATTTTTACCTGATTTTTTTAATTGTACAAATTCTTGAACTAAATCAAGGATAGTCATTTTTTCGTTGATTTGATTAATTAATTGTTTGTTATCTTTCATTTTTATCCGTTATTTTAAAATGATTTTTTCTTGGATGTATTGTTTGACTTCTGTTAGCAAAAAGGTTTGTTGTTGGGCAGTGTCGCGATTTCTTAAAGTAATTATGTTGTGGGTAAGGGTTTGATCGTCTACAGTGATACAAAAAGGAGTGCCGATCATATCTTGTCTGCGGTATCTTTTGCCAATACTTTTGGTCTCATCGTAACAAACATCAAAATATTTGGCTAAATATTGATTGATTTCTTGGGCTTTGGCGCTGTGTTTTTTTTTGATTAATGGCAAAACAGCTACTTTGTAAGGCGCTAAAAAAGGGTGAAAAGAAAGGATTTGCCTTGTTTCGTTGGAAGTGCTGTTTTCGTGGTAATTGTTAATTAGAAAAGCAAAAAATAGTCTTTCTATTCCTAAAGAAGGTTCGATAACATAGGGTAAAATTTTTTGTTTGGTAGTTTCGTCAAAATAAGTAAGATCTTTTTTGGAGTTTTTTTGGTGGGTTTTCAGGTCGAAATTTGTTCTTGAGGCGATCCCCCAAAGTTCGTCAAAACCCCAAGGAAATTTGAATAAAATATCGCAGGTTTGTTTTGAATAATGGCTGAGGTCTTCTTTTTTGTGATCTTTAAATTTTAAATTTTGTGGGTTCATACCTAAAATAATTAAAAAATCATACATTAGTTTTTTCCAATGGTTAAACCAATGGGTTTCGGTACCGGGTTGGCAAAAAAATTCTAGTTCCATTTGTTCAAATTCACAAGTACGGAAAATAAAATTGCCTGGTGTTACTTCGTTGCGGAATACTTTTCCAATTTGGCAGACTCCAAAGGGAAGTTTTTTTCTGGTGGTTTTTAAAATATTTTTAAATTGGATAAAAATTCCTTGTGCTGTTTCAGGTCTTAAATATAGAGGTTTTGAGTTTTTCAAAATGACCCCTTGACGGGTTTGAAAAAGCATGTTAAAAGGTCTGATTGGTGTCCAGTTGGAAGTTCCTAAGACTTGGTTTTTGACTAAATAGTCATGCATTTGTTCGTAGGACCAACCGCTAATATCTAACTGCGGATCGTGTGTTTCGATGAGTTTATCGGCGCGAAATCTCTTGTTGTTATCTTGATTTTCAGTAAGGGGATCCGAAAAAGAATCCAGATGACCTGAGGCTTTCCATACGGCAGAATTAAGCAAAATGGAGCCGTCCAACAAAACATTATTGGGTTGTTCTTGGACAAATTTTTGCAACCAAGCTTTTTTAATGTTGTTTTTTAATAAACTACCTAAAGGTCCATAATCCCAACTATTGGCAAGTCCTCCATAAATTTCGCTGCCTGCAAACACAAATCCTGTTTGTTTGGCTAATGAAATAACTTTCTCTAAATTTTGCATCCCAAAGCTCCTTTTTGTTGTTGGTGTTAAAGTTTTGATCTTTGCGTTTTCGATTTTTACGTTTTTTATGATTTTGTTTTTTGAGTTTTTTTGTTAATTATAATTATTTAATATCCAAAGCGACTTAATAAATCTTTTTGATTACGCCAATTAGGATACACTTTTACCCATAAATTAATGTGAGTTTTGATTTGCAAATGGCAATTGAGGTCTTGGCGGACATGCGTTCCTATTTGTTTGAGCTTGGAGCCTGCCTTACCAATTAAGATTTGTTTTTGGGAGCTTCTTTCTACCAAAATCAAGCCCCAAATTTCTAATAAATGTTCTTTTTGTTCCATTTTTTCAATTATTACAGCTGAGGCGTGAGGAATTTCTTCGTGGACATAATAAAGGACCTTTTCGCGGATCATTTCTGCTATCCAAATTTCTTTTTTTTGATCAGTAATCATGTCTTTCGGATAGTAAGCGACTCCTGGTTTGATATTTTGATAGATATTTTCTTTTAAAAAAGTGGTGTTTTTGGCTTTGATAGCGGAAAGTGGGATTACTGTTTGAAAAGAAAAATGATTTAAATAGCTCAAAATAATAGCATCAATTTGGCTTTTGCTTTTTAAACTGTCAATTTTGTTGATGACTAAAAAAACTGTTTTTTTGGTTTGAAAAATTATCTTTAATAAATCTTCTTCTTTGGGATGATAAAAGGAATCTGTTAAAAAGAGAATTAAATCAACGTCTTTGATGCTTTGAAAAACGATGTTGTTCATTTTTTGGTTCAATAAATGTTTGTATTGGTTAATTCCTGGGGTGTCTACAAAAATATATTGGGCGTTAGAATCGTGGCAAATGCCAATAATTTTGTTTCGTGTTGTTTGGGGTTTGGCGCTTGTTATGGCCACTTTTTGCTGGGTTAATGCGTTTAGAAGAGTGGATTTGCCGACGTTTGGTCGTCCCAAAATAGCAATAAAACCAGATTTAAAATCCATGTAAGTCCTCAATTTCTTGGTTATTTTTTTGTTTTTTATTTTTACTTGTTGTTGTTTTTTGTGTGTGTTTTATTATTTGTTTTTTCTTGGATTTGGGGGTTTTGCTGTTTTATTTGGTTTTGTCTAAATTGAGACCTACTTTTTGTAAAATTTTTTCTTGTAAAGCAAGCATTATTTGAAACTCTTCTTCGGTTCGATGTTGATAACCTTTAAGATGCAAAAAACCATGCACTGCTAAAAAAGCAATTTCGCGTTCTAAACTGTGCTTGAATGTTTTTGCTTGTTCTTGGGCTTTGGGAAAAGAAATAAAAACATCTCCTAAAGAATTGTCTTCTAAACCTGCAAAAAAAGTTAAATCATTATGAAAAGACAAAACGTCTGTTGGATAATTTTTTTGGCGATAAAAGGAATTAAGTTCTTGAATTTTTTCGTTGGTAACAAAAATGAGATGCATTATTTTTTTTCTTTGATGGGCAAAAACATTTTAATTAATAAAGATTTAAAAGGTTTGATGCAAAAAGAAGTTTGATTATGTATTTTAATGATCATTTAGTATTTCCTATTTGTGGTTGTGGTTGCAGTTGTTTTTTCGTAATTTTTCAAAATGAGATTATTTTTTTGATGATTTTAACTAACGTTTGAATGAATAAAATAAAAAGACATTTTCAAAAAAACTTAATAAAATATAATAAAACATAAAATAAAAAAAAGCAACTTGTTTCAAGTAGCTTTTAATTGATTAAAACATTAACGCTTTTTACTACGCATATTTTTTTGGCGATTTTTCTTTTGTACACTTGGTTTAATATAATGTTCTTTGCGACGCGCTTCTGCTAGGACACCAGATTTAGAAACTTCTCTTTTAAAGCGACGTAGCGTTTCTTCGATAGTTTCTCCTTTACGAAAAACAGTTTTTGGCATTAATATCTCCTTTCCACAATCTCAAAATTAAAAATTACCAATACTAATTATATTGTATCTCTTTTTTTGTTTTTTGTCAATAATAAAAAGAGATACAATATAATTAAATATTTACTTAAGTGGTTTTTTCTTTTTTAGGGTCGTTTTCTTATGGTAAAATTTGTCATTAAATGTGGTTAAATTAAATGAAATATTTAATATGTTATTTTTATTATAAATGAGTAAATTTTATAGTTTTTTTATGGTTGTTTTTGTAATTGTTTAGTTTTTAAGTATAATTGAAAAAAACGATTGCACTGTTCCAACATGTTTGTGATAAAATTCTGGTCTCCCTTGACTTCGATAGTTTTGTTGGTTTGGTCGTTTTGATAGACTAAAAAGTAAGCTTTAATTGGTTGGGAACAATAAATTTGGGCTTGGAGTTGGGCATAATAGATATTAGGGATTTTGTCTTCATTCAAAAAGTTTTGCCAAGTATAAGAGGCAAAAGAAATAGGGCATTTGATTTCTAAGAGGCTTTGAGATTGGACGTCCCATCCATCCAAAGAAGCAGACATGAAATCTTTGACAAAGACTTTTGGTTCGAATTGCATTTTTTGTGTTTGGTTGAAAAAATTTCTTGCTTTGGGTTCTAAAGTTCGTCCGCGTTTCATTGCTTCGTTGTCTTCGATTGAAGTTCCAAAAACTTTTCTTTTTAATAATTGTTCTTTGGTTTCAAATGGATTTAAGCCCATGATAGCTGCTACTTCGGAAGCATTAATGTATTTTTTGCGATGATTGTGCCAAGCTAAGGTATTTTGTTCTAATTGCATATGGCATCAACTATTGTTGGCACCAAAGGGAAAGTCCAAAAAAAGCCATGGTTAAAACAGTAAGAAAGCAGTTTAAGAAGAATTGTTCGCCTTTAACTTTGCGTCTTTGTTTTTGTTCGGAAAAAGAATTTCCCAAAGAAAAGCTGTCGTTGCTATCTGCTAAAAATAAAGTACTTAAAACGATAAAAGTACAAATAGTTACAAAAAAAACTGTATAATTCATAAAAAATCTCCTTTGAATTTTAATTTTGATTTGTTGTTTTTTTAATTTTTTGGTTTAATAAAATAATGATGGGATGATTCGTTTTTTTCATCAATGTTTAAAAATTTACTTACTCTTTTATTTTAGCAAGAAAATCATTTGTATTTTCAAATATTTTTACATTTTGGTAATTTATAAAACGCACTTGGATTAAATCTTGCATGATAGCTTCAACTACACCTAAGCCGAGAGTTTTGTGTTTGACTTTGTCTCCTTTTTGAAAAAAGCCATTTCCATTAGTGAAAGATGCTTGGTTTGATTGGTTAGGTTGAAATAAATGTGGGGAAAAATAATTTGATCTTGGCGTTTCTTTTTGAAAAATTCCCATTTCTTGTAAAAAGCGCGAAGGTTGGCTGTCTATTTGTTTGCCGTATGAAAATCTTTGATAAGCCCCAGTTAAAAATAACTTTTCTTCAGCTCTTGTAACTGCTACATAAGCTAGACGTCTTGATTCTTCTAAATCGCTTTTTTCTTTTTGGTTACAATCAAAAAAAATATCTTCAAAAGCAGTTATAAAAACCACTCTAAATTCTAAACCTTTGACTTTGTGAATAGTAGAAAGTTTAACGCGATCGTTTTTGCTTGGGTTTTTGGAGTCTTGTTCGGTTTGTTCGTTAGTTTCATTATACAAAGATATTTGATCTAAAAGTTGGGTTAATTTTTCAAAAATGCTTCCTTCCAAATTTTTTTCTGCTTGCATAAAAACTGATTTTAATTCTTCTATGTAATATAAATCAGAATCAGAATCTTTTATTGATTGCATTTTGCAAGTTTCATCGTTTTTACGACAATACTCAATTTTTTCATCAATATAAGTAATTATATCACTAAGACAGTCAAAAGAATCATTAATTAGTTTTTGGCGCAAATTTGTAATTAATTTTTTTAATTCGTTTAGTTTAGTTTTTGCATTTGGTTGAATTGGAGTTTGGTCTAGGTATTTAAGGGTGTCAAAAAGAGTTATTTTTTTTCTTGAGCAAGTTTTTCTAGATGTAAAAGAGAAGTTGTTCCAATGCCTCTTTTAGGGGTGTTAATGATACGTTTAAAATTAAAATCTTGTGAGGGATTTGCAATAAAATTGAGATAAGCTAAAAAATCTTTGACTAATTTGCTTTGGTAAAAGGAAGCACCTCCAAAAACTTGATAAGGAATGTTGTTTGCTAAGAATTTTTCTTCCAAAGGGCGTCCCAAAATATTAGTGCGATATAAAATAGTAAAATCTTGATAGCTATAAACACCTTGTAAAACGAGGTTTTGTATCGTTTTTGCGATGTATCTTGTCTCTTCTTTGTAATCTGCAAAAAACTTGCAAATAACAGGCTCTCCTCCGCTTTTAGTGCTTTTGAGATTTTTTTTAAAAAGGTGGGCTTTGTTGTATTTGATTAAAAGATTGGCTTTGTCTAGAATATTTTTAGAAGAACGGTAATTTTCTTCCAAAAAGGCTATTTTAGGTTTAAATTTGTTTAAGAATAATTGGCTGTTTTCAAATCTGGCTCCTCGAAAAGAATAAATGTTTTGGTCAGGATCCCCTACTACAAAAATATTTTGGTGCTCTTTGGCTAAAAGAGTTAAAATTTGGTATTGAAAAAAATCAGTATCTTGGAATTCATCAACTAATAAATATTGGAATTTTTGTTGATAAAAAACCCTTACATTGGCATTTTCTTGGAGCAGTTGGTGCGTGTATAAAATTAGGTCATCAAAATCAACTAAATTGTTGTTTTGCAAAAAAATTTGATATTTGACTTTTATTGGCATTTCGAATTCGTATTTTTTTTCACGTTGATAATTCTTTTCTTTTTGGGTTGAGTGTTGCAAAGTATCTTCATTTTGTGGTTCGTGTTTTCTTTTAATATCAGAAATGCTTTTTTTTAATTCACTAATTTTTACTCTTTTTGGATCTATGTTCATTTCTTTTAAAATGTCTTTGAGGATTTTTTTGCAATCATTGTCATCTAAAATTTTGAAATTGTTGCGATATGAAAATGGCAAAAAGGGAATAAATTTTCTCAAAATTTGGGTTCCTAAAGAGTGAAAAGTGCAAATAGTAATGCCTTTGGTTTTTTCTTTACCAATCATTTGGTCAAGTTTTTCTTTCATTTGTTTAACAGCTTTGTTGGTAAAAGTAAGGGCTAAAATTTGGTTGCTTGGCAATTTTTTTTGTTCGATTAAATAAGCAATTTTAGCAGTTAAAGTGGTGGTTTTACCAGTTCCTGCGCCTGCTGCTAGATAAAAAGATTTAGCATTGCTTGTGACTGCTGCAAGTTGGGTTTGATTCAAGGGTTTATTTAATTTTTCTAAAAAATTGTTTTTATTGGAAAACATTTTTATACCTTTTATTTCGTTGTTTATCATTTTTGTTTTGTTTGGTTTTGTAGTGTTTTTTTTGTTGGTGTGATTTGGTGGTATTTATTTTTTTGGGAGAACAAATTTATTTTTGAGGATTTGATTTTAAGCTTACTACTTCATTGAAATTAAGTTCTTGCGTTTGATCATTTGTGTCTTTGATGATTTTGTCTGCTGCAAAATAACCTTGTCTGAGAAATTGAAAATGATTTTGAAAACAACAGCATTTTTTTAAACTTGATTCTACAAAACCTTTTTTGATATGCCAGGATTTTTCATTGAAATTGCCATTTTTGCAAAGTAGTGGAGTAAAAAAATTAAAAGTGGCTTTGCAAGCAGTCTTTACTTCTGTAAAATGAATAGTTCCGTTTGGTTTTCTGTCTTTAAAACCGCTGCCGCTTTTGGTTTGGGGGTCATATGTGGCAAGAATTTCTGTTATTTCTCCTTTTTTGTTTTTGACAACGTCATAAGCTTTAACAAAATAAGCATGAAATAATCTCACTTCTTCGCCCAAAGTCAATCTTTTATAATTTTTATCTAGTTTTTGGAGTGCAAAATCGTCTTTTTCAATGTAGAGATGACGGGAAAAATAAATTTCTCTTTCTTGTTTTTTTCCTTGGGTTTGTGTTGCATTTCCACAATTACAAGTATTAAAATTATTATTCCAAGGAGCTTTGAGAGTTTCTATTTGGTTTTCAGGAAAGTTAGTAATAGTAAGTTTGAGAGGGTTTATGACTGCCATTCGAGGCAATGATTTTCCTTTGAGGTCATCTCTTACAAAAGATTCTAACATTTCTTGTTTAACTTGCGAATTTACTTTGGATAAGCCTGTTTCAAGGATAAAATTTTTGATAGCTTCAGGAGTATAACCTTTTTTTCGGATGCCTGATAAAGTTGGCATTCTAGGGTCATCCCAACCTTTTACTAATTTTTTTCTACTAAATTATTAAGGTGCCTTTTACTCATCAAAGTTTGTGTGAGATTAAGTCTTCCAAATTCAATTTGTCGTGGAGTGTGTTTGGCTTGGGTTTCTTTGATTATCCAATCATATAAAGGTCTGTGGTCTTCAAATTCCAAAGAACACAAAGAATGTGTGATGTTTTCAAAGGAATCTTCCAATGGATGAGCGTAATCATAGGTAGGGAAAATATGCCAATGTTTTTGTTTCAAAGTAAAAGCAGAAAGAATACGGTACAAAATGGGGTCTCTTAAATTAAGGTTAGGACTTTGCATATCAATTTTGGCGCGCAAAACTTTGCTGCCTTCTGCAAATTCGCCTTTTTTCATTTTTTCAAATAGCAAGATATTTTCTTCAATACTGCGATTGCGATAAGGAGAATTGGTGCCTTTTTGGTTTAAATTACCACGACTTTGGGCAATTTGTTCAGCGGTTTGGTCATCAACATACGCTTTTCCTTGTTTGATTAAAAAAAGTGCCATTTGATACATTTTAGGGAAATAATCTGAGGCAAAAGTGATTTTGTAAGGAGTGTAGCCCAGCCATTTGATGTCGTTGAGGATGGCATTAACATAAATTTGTTTTTCTTTGGAAGGGTTTGTGTCATCATATCGTAAAAGGGTTTTTCCTTGAAAAAAATATGCCAATTCAAAATTAATAATGATAGCTCTGGCGTGCCCTAAATGTAAAAAACCATTGGGTTCAGGCGGGAAGCGTGTAATTATTTGGCTGCATTTCTTGTTTTGGAGGTCTTTTTGAATGATTGTTTTGATGAAATTTGATTTTTTTTGCATTTTATAAGTCCTTTTTCTTTTTTATTTGTGTTCTTGTGTGATGTTGGGTTAATTTTTGCATATCTTTTGGTTAATTTTTAATAATATTTTTTAGTTAAAGATTTTGTATTTTGAAAGTTTTTATTTGGGAATTATTTCGTTTCGGTAATTTTAGTTTTTGTCTCCAATTTTTTATTAGGTAATTTAGTTATTTTATTCATGGTTAGAAATATAATTAAGGATTTTAAAATAGACTTCCAAATATCGTTGTTAATGTCATATTCTTTATATATTTTAATCAAAACACTCTATTATATTATACTAGTATTTTAAAAATATTTTTCATTTATAAACTAACTGTTTCGTTTATTTAGATAAATAAATAATCTTTTAAAATAGCAAAGAAAAAATAGATTTTATACAATTTCAAGATCACATTATTAAACCTTTAGATAACAAATAAGATAATAAAATCGATATTATAGTTTATCAATATAAAAAAATATAAATTAATTTAATCTCATTGTTCCCTAAAAACTAGACAATTAAATATTTTGAAATAATATAAAGACCAATTTTTAATTTGTTTTTTTTGTTATATATGATAAAATCTAATTTTGTACTTTTTTTCTTATGATATGTTATAATAAAATTATAAATACTAATTTTGTTAATTTGTTAAATTATCTTAATTAGTAATAATTTTTTAAAGTATAAATTAAACTTTAAAAAAGAGTTAAAAATATTCAAAAAAAATTGGAGTAAAGCTATGATTAATTAAATAAACACATAAAATTTAGTACGCGATATATTATAATAAAAAGGATATCGAAATAACAAGATATTATGGCAGAAGAACAAAAATCTAATAATTCCAAAATTAATAATTTACTTAAAAATGCTTCAAAAAGCGGCAATCGTGAAGGGTAACCAGATTTTATTATAAGTTTTTTAAATAAACTCGACACTTTAATTTGGATAAATGTTAGAATGGAAAAAAGTAAAATTAAATTACCCATATATATTAATCAAAATCCAGACTGGAAATTCATGGAAGATTATATTAAAATTTTGAATTATAGTTTTAATTTGAAATCAATAAATCACTAAAAAGATAATAGTTAATTTTTGTTGTATTTTCCAAGAACCATTTTTTAACACTCATAAATATATCCCAAATATTAGTTAATTAAAAAAATAATGAAAATAATTAACAAGATCAACTTATAAAGTTGATCTTGTTTTGTTTTTTTAAAAAAATATAAAAAAACTTATTTATAAATGCTTAAAAATTAGTTTTTAAATTACCTATTTTTTTAAAAAAATTCCACCATTAAGATAAAAAAATCAAAAAATTTTAGTAAAATAATAATTAATAATCGAATTTATTTGTTTTTTCATTTTCTAATATCTCTTAATAATAAATATTTTTTCTAAAAAGTTAAACATTGTATTTATATATTTAAATAATTAAACTAAATTAAACCTTTATTTTCATCTAATAATGTGTTATAATATTTAGGAGTTTTTTATATAAAATTTTTTTATGTTCTAATTTATCTTTATTTATTGTTGTGGTTTGGGCATAGTTTAATCAAAGGAGTTTTTTTTAGTGTCTTATTTAGTTTTATACAGAAAATACAGACCACAAACTTTTGCAGATGTTGTTGGTCAAGAAATTATTATCCAAACTTTAAAAAATGCCATCAGATACCAAAAAATCAATCATTGTTATCTTTTTAGTGGCAATAAAGGCACTGGAAAAACTACTTTAGCCAAAATTTTTGCCAAAGCCATTAATTGTTTGTCGCCCATTCAAGGAGAAGCGTTTTGTTCTTGTCATTTTTGCCAAAACTTCGCCAAAGCAAACACAGATATCACAGAAATTGATGGAGCTTCTTATAATGGGGTTGACGAAATCAGAGAATTACAGGACAAAGCCCAATACAAAGCTCACGCAGGCAAATACAAAGTCTACATTATTGACGAAGTTCACGTACTTACGCCCAACGCTTTTAATGCTTTGTTAAAAATTTTAGAAGAACCGCCTGAACATGTAGTTTTCATCTTGATTACTACCGAAATTTATAAAATTCCTGACACGATTTTTTCGCGTTCCCAAAGTTTTGCCTTTGAGAATTTGAATCTCAAAAACATCACTGCACAATTAACCAAAATTGCTGCTTTGGAAAATATGTTTATCACTGAAGACGCCATCAAAAGCATTGCTTATCATTCGGAAGGCGGAATGAGAAATGCCCTTAGTTTGTTAGATCAGGTAAGTGCTTATCAAAACAATTTGATCACTTCAGAAGATGTTGCAAATATCAAAGGTACAGTATCTGCTAGCGTTATCAAAAAATTGTTTCAAAATCTACTAAAAAAAGAAGCGACCAAAACATTGCAGCTCCTTCATAAATCAATTGATTCAGGCAAAAATATTGATATTTTAATTTTAGATTTAATTGATGCTATCAAAGATTATTTAATTTGCAATGCCAAAAATAAAAAATATTCCAAAACTTCGCAACTTTCCCAAGCTCAAAAAATATTATTGTTAGAAGAAACAAACCACATTGATCATTTTTTAAGAACCTTAATTAAATTACAACAAGACCTCAAAAAAAGCGATCAAAAAAAATCTTTGGTAGAAATTGCCTTTTTGCAAATATGCTCTTTACATTCTTTTCAATTTCAAGCTGATTTACAAGAATTCCAACAATTTGTAACAAATAAAACAAAAATTTCCAATAATAATCAAGCATTGCTTGAATTAGATGAAACAAATGCCGAAGAGCATTATGAACCAACAAAACCCATCCAAAAAAAACTAGAAAACCCCCCTTTTTACAAAACAGAAGAAATTAAATCAATTCAATTTACTCCAATAGCAAACAAAAAAACACCAAAAATAGAAAAAATAGAATATCTTCATTCAACCCTAAAAGATTTACAACCTCAAAATAATTCTACTATCTCTGAATTGACTCAACAAAATAACTTGCCTTCCCAAAACTCATTAGGAACCAAATCACCAACAAAAACACACCCTTATTTTTGCAATTCATCTCTTTTTGATTTAATATCATTTGCAATTAATATTTTATCTAATCAAGACAAACCAACCAAAAACACAATAACAAATTTTTGGAAAAATTTAAAAAATCATTATTCTGCTCACAGTTATTATAAAAGTGTAGCCGAAATTTTGGATAGAGGAACAATAGTTGCTTTGAGCCAAACCCAACAAATTATTTTAGTTTTCGAAGATGAAGATGTCTTTGAACTTGTTTTACAAAAAAACATCAAACAAAAAGCTTTAGAAATTTTGAATAATGAAACTTTTGCAATTACAGAATACATTGCTTTTTTAAAACAAGATTGGCAAGCCTTAGAAATTTTTTACAACAAAAACTATCCTCATACAAACCCATCATTAATTGCACAATTCACAGCTACTTGCAATTTTGATCTTGACTTGTATCGAATCAAAACGACTAAATCAAGCAAACCTGCTATTATTCAACTAGCTTATGATTTTTTTGGCAAAGATATAGTAGAAATAATTAACTAGGAGCAAAAAATTATGAAAAGACAATCTAATATGTTTGAAAAATTAAAAAAAATGCAAGAAGCAATTGAAAACGCTCAACAACAATTGGAATTACAAGAATTTATTGGCAAAGCAGGGGATGTAGAAATTGTTTTACAAGGCACCAAACAAGTCGTAGATGTTATTATTTCTCAAATTCACAATAAGGCAATTCTCCAAGAAAGCGTTTTGTTAGCTTTTAATGCTGCTTTGAAAAAATTAGAAAGAAAATCTAAAGAACTCATGCAAAAAGCATCTGGAGATTTGATAGAATTCTAAGTTTTTTTGTCCCCTATATTTTTCTTTTTTATTTTATCGCTTATCATATTATTACATTAAAAGGAGGCATTTTATGAAAAAAACCAAAACTCCAAAATCACTTTTGGAAACGGCTTATGACATTATGAAAAAACATCAAAATCCTGTTTCGGTCTATGATTTATTAAAACAAACATTGCAAAAACATCAAATCTCAAACAACAATCCCAATTTAGCTAATCAACTTTATTTAGACATCACTTTGAGTGGGAAATTTGTTTTTTGCGAAAACAATCAATTAATTATTAAAGAAAATAATAATTTTTTTGGGATAAAGATTTTTTTGAAAAAACTAAAACTTCAAACGACGAGCCTCTAGACGAAGATACCAATTTACAAGAATTAGATTTTGAGGATTTCCTTTCTGACAAAGACACTAACCAAACTGACCCTCTAAAAGATGTTTTGCTTGATTTAGAAGGCGAACCTTCAGAAGAACAAAACAAAGATGATGACAAAATTGAAGATGATATTATTTTAGAAGATAAAGATGATTACGAAGATCCATTAGAAGAAGAATACGAACATCTTTATGAAAAATAATTATTACTTTATAATTCGCATTTACAAACAACCAATCAATAATTATCAAGTTTTTTCTTTTCAATGATATCCTTTATTCTTGATGGATAAGGGATTCTTACTTTTTTATTCACCCAAACTCTAAATAACTAAAAATGGTTTAATAAAAAACATTAGTAAAACGAGGTTAAATAATATGTTTTTAGGTTTTTACAATTATACAACTTATTTAACTCATCTAAATTTAATGAGTGGTTTTTTTGGCATTGGCTTTGGTGCTTGCGGTAAATACACCTCTGCTTTAATTTGCCTATTAATATCAGGCGTTTGTGATATGTTCGATGGTGTTGTAAGTCGAACCAAAAAAAATCGCAGTCTCACAGAAAAAAGCTATGGCATTCAAATTGACTCTTTAGCTGATATAATAAGCTTTGGTGTCCTTCCTATTTTTATTAACTATTCTTTGAGTTTCAAAGATAAAACTTCAACATTAAATAAAGAAGGTTGGTTATTTGCGCTTGTTTGGATAGTTTGGGGTTTTTATCTTTTGGCAGCCTTAATTAGACTTGCTTATTATAACGTTTTAGCTGAAATCCAAAAATACAACTCCCAAAGCCCTTCTTATTTTACAGGTTTGCCTGTAACTGCAGCTGCTATTTTATTTCCTTTTTTATTTTTAGCTAAGTTTATTTGCAAAACTTGGTATTTCAAAAGTTTAGGTTTTATCGAACAAAGACTTACTTTTTTTTGGATTCATTTTGCCTGCATGTTGCTTTTAACTTTTTTATTTCTTTGTAAAAAAATCCATTTCCCCAAGCCAAAAGCCAAAACTACAATAACAATTATTTTATTATTAGCGCTAAATTTTATCCTATTTATGTTGTTTAAAATCTTATTAAAATATTTGTTGCCAATATCAACCACAAAGTGAGTAATTTAAAATATGAAAATAGTTAATTTAGAAGGCAAAATTATTTGTCAAGACCCAGCAAGTCGCCTACAAAAAACTTTATATACAAACTTAGAAAAAAACTTTTGGAAAAGACTCCTTCTCAAAATTTTGATCACTAAACCTATTTCTTGGTTAGTTAATTTGTATTTTTATTCTCCTTGGTCACGCCAATATGCTTTGAAAATCATTGAAAAACACCAAATTGATTTAAACTTATTTGAAAAACAAAAAATTAGTTCTTATAATGATTTTTTTACAAGAAAATACAAAGAACTTGCCATTCCTCAAGACAACTTTGCTTTTATCAGTCCTTGTGAATCCAAATTAAGCATTTATCCTATCGCCAAAAAAGCACTCTACTGCATTAAAGAAACCAATTACAGCTTAGTTGATTTATTGCAAAACCCCACATTAGCTCAAGAATACGAAGAAGGTTATTTGCTTATTTTCCGCCTAGAACCTCATGATTATCACCGTTATCTTTTTGTAGATGAAGGTTTTTTTCAAATGCCTCCTTGTAAAATCAAAGGAAAATTACATACAGTAAACCCAATTGCCTTTGAAAGTTTTGATGTATTTAAAACCAACACCCGCGAATATAGCATTTTACAAACTAAAAATTTTGGTAAAATAGTTCAAATAGAAGTAGGAGCCACATTGGTAGGAAAAATCGAAAATTATCCTTTGCAAACGTTTTCAAAAGGTCAAGAAAAAGGCTATTTTGATACAGGCGGATCTACCATTATTATCTTAGTTAAAAAAAATATAGTTGCATTTGATCATCGCATTTTAGAACACACTCAAAAAAGATGCGAAACTCAAATCCCTATTTTAACTGTTATTGGTAAAAAAATAACTCCTACAAAAACCCATCAAATAACTTATAAATCTTCCGCCTCTGAAAATATTGCTACCCAACCAAAATCATATCAAAATTCCAATTGTACCACACAAGCCAATCATAAAGAAAGCGAAGTACAAACACTTGAATAATAAAGATTTAAAAACTAAATTTATTTTTATTACTGGAGGAGTTGTTTCAAGCCTAGGAAAAGGCATAACTGCTGCTTCTATTGGTCAAATTTTAAAAAATAGAGGTCTTAAAGTAAGTATTCAAAAACTAGATCCTTATATTAATGTTGATCCTGGAACAATGAGCCCTTATCAACACGGTGAGGTCTTTGTCACTGATGATGGTGCTGAAACTGATCTTGATTTGGGTCATTACGAAAGATTTTTAGATGAAAACATGAGCAAAAAGTCAAACGTCACTGCAGGGCAAATTTATCAAAGCGTCATCAATAAAGAACGTGAAGGCAAATACTTAGGTAAAACAGTTCAAGTAATTCCACATATCACTGAAGAAATCAAACAAAAACTAACTGATGCTGCTCTTTTTCACAAATCTGATGTTGTTATTGTAGAAATTGGAGGCACTGTAGGAGACATTGAATCATCGCCTTTTTTAGAAGCTATCAGACAAGTGCGCTTTGATTTTGGTTATCGCAATGTTTTATACCTTCACACCACTTTAGTTCCTTATTTAAAAAAAACCAAAGAAATTAAAACTAAACCTACTCAACACAGTTTTAAAGAATTGCGCGCTTTAGGAATACAACCCCAAATTTTGGTCTTACGTAGCGAAGTTCCTATCAACCAAGAAACCAAAAATAAAATTTCTGCTTTATGCGACATCAATTCACAAGCTATTTTTGAAGCCTTAGATGTTGATATTTTATATCAAATGATTCTGAACTTGAACCATCAAGGAATAGATGATTTTATTTTACAACATTTTAAACTTACTAATTTTCCAACCGCCGATTTGCAAGCCTGGCAACAACTAATTACACGCATCCAAAATTTAGAAAAAAAGTAGTCATCGCTCTAGTAGGTAAATACATTGTTTTGCATGATGCTTATTTATCAATTGTAGAAGCTCTTAAACATGCTTCTTATCAATATAATTGTAAACTTGAAATTAAATGGATAGATGCTGAAAAAGTAACGTCAGATAATATTTCTTCCTTTTTTGAAGATTGTGATGGTATCTTAGTTCCTTATGGTTTTGGGAACCGCGCTATTGAAGGCAAAATTTTAGCCATTAATTATGCAAGAACTAACAATATTCCTTTCTTTGGAATTTGTCTAGGTATGCAGTTAGCAGTTATTGAATATGCCCGTAATGTTTTGCATTTACAAGATGCCAATTCTTTGGAAGTTGATGAAAAGACACCTCATCCTGTAATTACTAAAAAAATAGTTGATATCAATTTAGGAGGCACCTTACGATTAGGTTCTTATTCGTGCCATCTTAAAGCCAATACCAAAAGTAAAGCTATTTATAATCAAGAAATAATTTATGAAAGACATCGTCATCGTTTTGAGATGAATCCTCATTATGTTTCTTTATTTGAAAAAAATAATGATTTTGTTGTTTCTGGAATAAATCCAGAACAAAAGCTTTGTGAAATTGTTGAGTTAAAAAGCCATCCTTGGTTTATTGCAGTACAATTTCATCCTGAGTTTTTGTCGAGACCATTAAAACCACATCCTTTATTTAAAGGTTTTGTTGAAGCGTCTTTATTAAATTAAAAGAAATAAATAATTTATAAATGAAAAAACTACCTTTTTAAGGTAGTTTTTTTGTTATATTGAGGTGTTCCAAAAGTTTAGATAATTTTTGTTTTTTAAAAGAAATAAAAAAGATCAACTTAAAAATTTGATCTTAATTGTTATTTTTTATTTAAATAATAAATTAGTTTTGTTTTTTTACAAACACCCAAAATGATTTTAATTATTTTGATAGAATTATTAAATTGGATAATAATCATATTATAGAAGATATTTCTAATAAAAAAACTTTTCGAAATCCCCATTTTATTTGCCAACTTTTTACACACATCTACCAATAATTATAAAAATTTATAATAAATCAATAAATAATTTATCTTGGGAAATATTAATTTTTATGATGAACCTTTATTAGAAGGCACGATATATAATTATTATAAGAGGATATGGAATGCATTTTATTTCTGTATTTTTTTATTAAATTGTTTTTATTTGGATTACTTATGTTAAGAGAAGAATTACTTTTAAATGTTTGTTTGTAATTGTCTATTTAGTAATAGGTTTATTGGTTTTTAGGATATATGTAGCTGTAGAAATGTTTTAACATAAACGTTATTATCCTTTAA
>NZ_MAPF01000018.1:0-3944 GCF_002554195.1 New Jersey aster yellows phytoplasma
GATATTAATCAAATTTTAAAAAACTTTATTATTCAATTTTGATAAATTGGAAATAATTGGAGAGTCTATAATTAATTCTATATTTTTTATCATTTTGCTTTGGCTTTTTGTATTTATACCTCAAAATATAAAACGATTTCCAAGCATATCTGATTTTTTTTTGCTATTTATCTTTAATAATAATATCTTGTTGTTTGGGCTGTTATAATTAGATATTTATTTTAATATCTTATATTATATAATTTAAACTTGTCTTATTTTTTCCATTTTTTTCAAAAAGAAAACAACAGTTCCTACAATAATAAAATAAATAATAGAAGAAATATAATAAGGTTTAGGGCTTGCAACACTACTATACAAAGCATTAGAAGCACAAGCAATATCAATAATTCCACCTAACATACTAAAAACAACACAATCTTTTAAATTAATAATAAACTCATTTAAAATAGGAGTTTGTGATCTTTTAATAGCTTGGGGTAAAACAATATAACGCATTGTTTGAGTATGTGTCATTCCTAAAGACAAGGAAGCCTCAATTTGCCCTTTATCCAAAAAGTAAATATTTTTAGTAATAATTTCTGAAATATAGCCCATAGTATTTAAAATAATTACCATATAAGCAGCAAACATTGGAGTATACCAAGTAGCATTTTTGAAAAAAATAAACTCTTTTAAGAAAAAATAACTCACAAAAGCTTGCACTAACATAGGAGTGCTTTTAATAATCCATATATAAAAATTAATAATTATACATCCTATTTGATGCAAATAATAAATTAAAAAATGACTTTTCTTTTTGGTAATATCTAACACTTGGAAAAGAACTAACAATAAAGATAAGACAAAACCTCCAAAAGTTCCATAAAACCCAAATTTAAGAGTTGTTAAAATGCCTCTTTTATAAAGAGAAAAATTATTTTTAAAAATAGACCATATATTTAATGTATCTTTTTCTGAGTTTTGTTTATCCATGAATTCTTTTCTTTTTTTGATGGTAAGTGTGTATTTATTTTCTGTGGTAGGTTCTTTTGTTAAAAAATCATCAATGTCTTTTTTGGTAATGCCTTTTTTTTAATAATTTCTTCTTGTTTTTTAAATCCAATAGCAAGTCCTCCAGCGGCTTGTTTTATTTCGTTATCTAAAATTGTTTTTTTTGGATTTCTATTCGCTCTAAATTATTATGATTTTGTAAATGTTTTTGGGCAACATTTGCATCAGCTAAATAAAAATAATTGGAGTCTGTTTGAACTTTTTGAGCTTGGAAATCAAAATTATCAATTCCTTCTGCTTCATTTCCTTTTAATGTTTTGGCTATTTGTTCGTAAAAAGTTCCTCGTTGATATAAAATTTTTCCAGGTAATTGAATTTGGTCGATATTTTGATTATTAATTTTTTTTTAAAATAATCCTTATCAAAATAAGGATTATTTTTATTTATAATAATAAAATAAGATTGATCTTCATCATAATAAGAATGGTCAGTAAAATCAATTTGGGCTTGTCTTTCTTCTGTTTTGCTCATCCCTGCAATAATTAAATCAATATCTCCTTTTTGACAAGCAGGAATTAAACTATTAAAATCTATTTTTTTAATTAATAATTTAATATTTTTATCATACTTTTCATTTAAATAATTAACTAATTCTTTAGCTACTAAAACATCATATCCAACAACACCAATATCACTTTCTTTACCATTTATTGTTAAAGGATGTGGTTCTTTATCTTTATTATTAGAAAGATAATTATAAGGTTTGTAATTGCATTCCATTCCTACAACTAAAACATTTTCATCTTTATTTTTAGTATTTTGAGGATAGAAATCATCATATAACAAAAAAGATACAATAATAATTAAAATTGTTAAAAAAAGATATTTAGCTTTAAAATAATTCTTAATTCTTGAAAAATATAACGTTAGCAAATGACTTTCCTTCCTATAAAACAAAAAACCTTCTTAAAAGAAGGTTTGAGAGAAACTTGATTAAAGCGCCTTTGCTGTTAAAACAGCAAGAATATTATAGATATTTTCTATAATCTCATAATAAATTATTGCCATAATTATTATTCGGCGATGGTTACCTTTCTTATGCTTCATAGAATGCCTTCTTCACATAATACTCTTTTACACCGCTACCTCTTTTGATTTTATATAAAAATTTATTTAAATAATTAAATTATATAATAAAAATTTATTATATAGTAAATTATAACATAATTTTTTTAAATGGTAATTGTTTTATCAAAAATATAAAGAAATTATTTTCTTTCATAATGAAATAAACTTTTTTCTTAGTGATGGTTTCATTAAAGATTTTTTTGGTATAAATTAGTAATTTTACGATGACCATAAAAATATTCATGAATTTGACATAAAACTTTAATAGGGTTTTATTGTAATAAGTATTTTTCTTCTTTGGTTTTGATTTTATTTTCGACTTTCAACCAACAATAAGTGTTTCTTTTGATTTTGATATTTTTTAAAATAGTTGTTAAATTTAGTTTTTTTAAATCGTTAAAACAATTAAAAAACTGTTTTTTTATCAATTTTATAATTTTTTTCATTAGAGTTTGTAATAATTTATTTTTTTGTTTAATATTTCTCTTAATTTTTTATTTTTCATAATTGAAATATTTTTTCTTTTTTTATATCATATACATAATCATTATAACTATGAATGATTATTATTTATTTAAAAAAAAGGTGTTGCTCGCAACTGGGAGATTTTTATTTTTCTTCTTTTATTTGTGTGTACTTATAATTTTTGTTAGCGCTTCAGCGCGTTAGGGGATTTTGTTTGGTTTGAATTCAAAACACCTCTTTTTTAATAATGAAAAAAGAAAATAGGGAGTTATATATTATATCACTCCTTAAATAAGTTAATCTTTATATATTTTAAAAAACGTTAGTTAAAGTGTTATAAAACTATTAATTATCTTCTTTTAGTGAATATTTATACATAGGATATAACTTTTTCAACCTATAACCTTGTTTGGTTTTAATTAAGAAAGATTTAATATATTTTAAATCTTCTTTTCAGTAATAAATAATGTTTAATCCTTTCTTATAATTAGTTTTAATGGGTTTATTGTATTTTTCTCGTTTTTTAGGATCTAATTGTTGTAATTGTAAA
Source organism: New Jersey aster yellows phytoplasma (assembly GCF_002554195.1). Taxonomy (NCBI): domain Bacteria; kingdom Bacillati; phylum Mycoplasmatota; class Mollicutes; order Acholeplasmatales; family Acholeplasmataceae; genus Candidatus Phytoplasma; species New Jersey aster yellows phytoplasma. Next base: position 3,137 of record NZ_MAPF01000018.1, read on the forward strand.
GTTTCTAATTTATGGAAATATTTTTTTCCAATTAATTCTTTGATATGATTTTAGTTTAATTTTGATAATTGATTTGAAAAAAGATGATATAGATGTTTAAATGTATTATTTCAACTTTTAAAAAGGGTTAAATCTGAAAGTAATAGTTTAAAAAACCATTTACTAGAATATTGTAGGCGATTAAAGAACCATTAAAAAAAATACCAACTTTTAAGTTGGTTTCCTTATTGTTTCTAAATACTAAAAAATATTTTTCTTATTACTTACATTATAGCATTAATAATAAATTATAAAAATTTAATCAGATAGAATATATTTTATCAACATATCTGATAACATACCTGTTATTTGAGAAGACATAAAAATTAAAATAGACTCGGATTCATCATCTGAATATGTTTCGCTACATTCGATGAGAGATGATAATAATATAACACAACAATTTTCAAAATACTGATTCCAATTTGTAAAAGTATCATTGATTTCTATACTATTGCGAATTGAATTATTCACAATAACTTTTTTCAAATTATTCACAATTTTTACTAAATTTGTATTCGAAGATTCTTGAATAGATTTTTGACTTTTAAACTTATTTGAAGATTCGCTATTGATTATATCACAACATTTTTGAGTAATATCATTTAATTTTCAACATTATTAGGATTTATTGTTATCCCTAAATTAAATAAATTAATTCTGTTTAAAGCCAAGAGAGAAAATTTTTTACAATCTATATCAATAAAATTAAATTTCTTATTTTTGACTTCTAAAATTTCACTAGTATGTTTTTTTTGTATATTTGTTG
>NZ_MAPF01000019.1:0-24337 GCF_002554195.1 New Jersey aster yellows phytoplasma
GATTCGTAATCAATTAATCGAACTTCATTTACCTCTTTGGTAAAAAAACTAGTTTATCAATTTAAACATTACCTTAAATCTTTAACTAAATAGGAATTATATCAAGAAGGGATTTTAGGATTAATAAAAGCTCTAAATAATTACCAAGATTTAGCTAATACTTTTGCTTGTAATGTTTATAATATTGATACAGAACAAAAACAAGAAATATCAGTAAAAGAAGAATACAGAAAAGAAGATTTTGATATTTTTAAAGTAAAAGTATTAAATCCTGCCGATAAAATAAGAAATGATTTTCTTCAAATAGCTATTATTAATTGGATTTTAGACGATTCAACTACTTTAGAAGAAATAAAAAAGATATATTTAATCGTTTAATAGGGGAAGAAAGTATTTTTTTACCTCTTGATATGTACAGAAACTCTTTAGCCCAAAATTTCTTTACTTATCCCACCAAACACTAAATTAAATAAATAAAAATAACTTTTTGAACTATTACTTTAGTAGCAGTTTTATTTTCGCCTTCGTTATTGGTATATTTTTCAATTGACAACGTTCCTTCTAAATATACTTTTGAACCTTTATGTAAATACATACTCATATTTTCAGCTTGGTTTCTAAAAATAACACATGGAATGAATTGAGTTTTATCTTTATTATTTACAGCTATTTGGAAATCTAAAAGTATCTAAAAAACTGAACAGCCCAGAATATTAGAACACAGTCCTAAATCTACTTCTTTAATTTCAGTTTTTAAATTGGAAGTTTCATCACCTAAAATAGTTTCCCAAAAAAATATTTTAACTTTGAGAATCATTTTTTTACTCTTCTGTTAGAAACTTAACCCTCCTATAATAAAAAAACAACAAAAATAAATGCAATTTTACTCCTTTATATTTTTTTGATTTTTTAAAAAATTATTAATTCTTATTTGTAATTAGAAAATCCAAAATTAGAAAATTTATTATTTTATTTATTATTTGCAATAAAAAAGCACTTATTTAAAAATGATAGTTATTTAAAATAGCAATTATGAATAAAATAAGTTTTTTATTTAAAAATGAAGTAATTATTTATTTGTGTGACTTGTTAATTTATGTTTTATTATTTATATGTTTTTGTTTTATTTTGCATTCCATTGAGGTGTTCCAAAAGTTTAGACACTTTTTACTTTTTAAAAACATCCTTTTAAAAATTATCTTTTTTTGCAAATCATTTCTTTTAAAAATATTTTGATTTCACATTTTAATTCATCAACTAAAAACAAACAATTTTAATTTTGTAAAATTCAATTACCAATCTCAAAAGCATTATTTATGATTGTCTTTTTTGATTTTATTCAAATTAACTTTTTTTGCTTTTTCCAATCACCAAATAAAATTTTTTCATTTCACCACAAAAAACCCCCCTACTACTCCAAAAACATCATCAAAAACCAAGTTTTTTTGGTATAATAAAGATTAAATGTTTAAAAAAATTATGCAAGGAACATATAAATGAAAAAAAAATAAGCGAACAAGAAATTATTAGACATCAAAAAATGAATGAATTAAAAAAATAAATATCGATCCTTTTGGAAAAAAAATTGTCCCTTCTCATTCCATCAAACAAATTATTTTGCAATACCAAAAAGAAGATAGTTTAGCCTTCGAACAATCACAAATCAATGTTTGTGTAGCTGGTAGAATTGTTTTAAAAAGAGGACAAGGCAAAGCGGGTTTTTTGCATTTACAAGATTTTGATTTTCGAATACAAGCATATGTAAAGTTGGATTTGGTGGGAAAAGATGCTTTTCAAATTTATCAAAATTGTGATTTAGGAGACATCATAGGCATCAAAGGGTTTTTATTCAAAACCAAAACGCAAGAATTAACCATTAAAGCCTTGGAATTTATTCACCTTACCAAAGCTCTAAAACCTTTACCTGACAAATTTCATGGCTTGCAAAATCGCGAAGATATGAGAAAAAAACGCTATGTTGATCTAATCGTAAACGAAAAAACAAGACAAGTATTTTTAACTCGCAGTTTGATTATGAAATACATTAGAAATTTTTTTGATAATCAAGGCTTTTTAGAAGTAGAAACCCCCATTTTACAACCAACTTTGGGAGGCGCTTCTGCCAAACCTTTTATCACTCATCACAACGCTCTTAATTGTGATTTTTACTTGAGAATTGCCACCGAATTGCCCCTTAAAAAATTAATTGTTGGTGGGATGAATAAAGTCTATGAAATTGGACGTCTTTTCAGAAATGAAGGAATTGACGCCACACATAATCCCGAATTTAGCACTATTGAGGCTTACTTGGCTTATGCTGATATGCAAGATATTATGGACTTAACAAAACAATGCTTACAAGAATTAGTCCAAAAAATTTTTGGCAAGTTGCAATTTACTTACCAAAACCAAGAAATTGATTTTTCCCATTTTGCAAAAGTAAGTATGGTTGCATCAATCAAGGAAAAAACAGGAATTGATTTTACAGACCATTTTACCTTGGAACAATGCCTTTCTTTGGCAAAAAAACACAAAATTGAAGTTATGCCCCACTTTAGTCAAGGACATATCATTGAGGCTTTTTTTGGAAAATACGTAGAAAATGCCCTCATTCAGCCTACTTTTGTCTACGGACATCCACTGGAAATAAGCCCTTTGGCAAAACAAAATGAATTTGATCCTCGTTTTACTGACCGTTTTGAACTTTTTATCGTAGGTAAGGAATTTGCTAATGCTTTTAGAGAACTTAACGACCCTATCGAACAAGAAAAACGCTTTTTAAACCAATTAAAACAAAAACAATTAGGCAACGAAGAAGCCAATGACATGGACTATGATTTCTTAAACGCCCTTAATTATGGCATGCCTCCAACTGGTGGTCTTGGAATGGGAATTGATCGTTTGGTTATGCTTTTAACCGATACTGCAAATATTCGTGATGTTATTTTATTTCCGCATTGTAAAAATCAAAATAAATTCATATAATACATAACCATTAAAATAATCATTTTTTTGATGTGTTAATTTATCATCAGAATTAAAATAAATCAACCAAAACAAGAATATTTTTATTTTTCAGCCAGCAAGGAAGTGTAATTATGAGAGGCGTTTTTTATTTGCAAAGTTTTTATAGCTTATTGCAAAGTCTTAATTCTTTAGAAACTTTGGTGCAAAAAGCCAAAGAAAATAATTATGATTTTGTTGCTTTGAGTGATGATAATTTATATGGCATGCCAACTTTTTTAAAATTATGTCATAAATACCAAATCAAGCCTATTTTAGGACTTAAAATAAATTTTTTTCACAACAATCAACTAGCAACACTTTTAATTTATGCTAAAAACGACCAAGGAATCAAAAATTTAATTCAAATTTCAACTATTATTAAAAATAAAGAAACACCCCAAATTAACTTAAATAAAATTGCTAATTTAGGAAAAGGTTTGTTTACTTTGATTCCTGGAGAAAATCCTTTTTTTGATGAAATCTTTTTCCGCGACCAAAAAGATAAATTTTTTCAAATATCTACTCAATTATTAAAAATATTTGACGAACTTGTATTGGGTATTTCTTATCAAAATTCCTTTTTGGAATTACTTTCTGAAAACATCATTGATTTTGCAAACCACTTCCAAATTCCTTATGTACCAGTTAATAAAACTTGCTATGATACTTTTCAAGCCCAACCAACCTATCAAATACTTACACAAATGGAAAATAAAAAAACGACAACCAAACTGATTTATCTTTTTTAACCAAAGATAATTTTGATAGCACATACAACGCCCAAACACACAAAAAAATGTTTATTTATTTAAAAAAATTAATCTTTTCTATTAAATATCAAAATTATTTACCACAAAAATTTTTTTTGCCTTCCTTTGTTGATTTTTTACAACCCCAAAAAATAACTGCCAAAGATTACTTAAAACAAATATCTTATGAAGGTTTACGCCAATATATTAATTTTAAAAGCCCTAAATATACGAAATACCAACAAAGACTAGATCAAGAATTAAAAATTATAGCTGATATGGAATATGATAATTATTTTTTAATTGTAGGTGATGTTGTAAGATACGCCAAAAAACAAGGTATTTTAGTAGGCCCTGGTAGAGGCTCTTCTTCGGGTTCTTTGGTGTGTTTTTGTTTACAAATTACAGAAATTGATCCTTTACAATATGAACTTATTTTTGAGCGTTTTTTAAATCCTCAAAGAAAAAATATGCCAGATATTGACCTTGATTTTCCAGACAATACAAGGGATTTAATTATTCAATATGTTTGTCAAAAGTACGGCACCAAACACGTAGCAAGTATTATTACTTTTGGTAGATTTGTAAGTCAAAAAGCCATCATTAATGAATTAGTGAAATTTATGCCCACAGTAAAGGAATTCCAAACCAAACGTGTTTTGGCATATTTGGATAAAAAAAGCACTTATCAAAAAGAAACTTTGGATTTGCAAATGAAAAACTTACTTACAATGGCATCTTATATCGAAGGAATGCCACGCTTTACAGGGACCCATCCAGCAGGAATTATTTTAAGCCAAATCCCTCTTTATCAAATTATTCCTTTACAAAAAGGCACTCACAATAACTTACAACAAACCCAATGGGAAGCCTCTGACCTTGAATCAATCGGACTTCTCAAAATAGATTTTTTGGGATTAAGAAGTCTTACTTTGATAAATCAAATGGTTTTAGCCATTCAAAAAAATAACTTCAAATTTAGTCTTTTTAAAATACCTTTAAACGACAAAAAAACTTTTGAGTTGTTGCAACAAGGAAAAACAATAGGTATTTTTCAATTAGAATCTTACAACGCCAAAATCTTTTTACAAAAAATGATGCCCCAAAAGTTCGAAGACCTAATTGCCTTACTTGCCTTAAACAGACCAGGACCCATCGATTCTTTTAATATGTTTTTAAAAAACCGCCATCAAAAAACTACCACTTTTTTTAGTCCTTTGATTGATTTTATCCTCCAACCCACTTATGGCATTATTCTTTATCAAGAACAAATTATGCAAATTTTAGCTGTCTTTGCCAAATACAGTCTTGCCCAAGCAGACCTTTTTAGAAGAGCTATTAGCAAAAAAGAAAAAGATTTATTATTGCAAGAAAAAAACAACTTTATTGCCCAAAGCAAAGAACAAGGACGTGACCTTACAATAGCCTATAAAATTTATGATTATATTTTAAAATTTGCCAATTACGGTTTTAACAAAAGTCACAGCGTCGCTTATTCTTTAATTAGTTATCGTATGGCTTATTTAAAAGCCAATCATTTTATTGCTTTTGTAATTACTTTATTAAATGATGCTATTGGGGATACATCCCAAACAGAAATTTTGCTAAAAGAAGTTATCCAAAAAGGAATCATTATAGAACCACCCCATATATTTAGTAGCCAAGATAAATATTATTTTCAGGACAATAAATTATTTTTGCCTCTTACCATTATTAAAGGAATAAATGTTTCTTTTTGCCAAGAATTAATGAAAAAACAAAAAAATTTAATTAAAGAGTACCAAAAATTAACAAAAACTTCACAATCTCCACTTTATTATTCTTTTAAAACGTTTAAACAACAATTATTTCCTTTCCTCACTGAACCTTTATTAACTAATTTAATTTTTGCAGGTGCCTTTGATAAAATGGGATTAAACCGCAATACTTTGGAACAAAACAAAGATTTAAAAGAAGTTAAATATTATCCATATTCAGACTACGAACCTGAAATACACCCAGAATTGCCTTTACAAGAACTCGTCATTAAACAAAAAAAAGCATTAGGGTTTGGACTTCATAATTTATTAATCAATCAAAAAAATAAATCTTAAATATTATTTTATTATAAATACAAACACATTATTAAATTAATTTTACTATTCAAGAAAAGGCATGGATGTTTTAAAAGATGTTATTTATCACATTGAAACGCATTATATTATAACTATTCGCGCATCAATTCCTTTATATGCATTTAATGGCGCTCGCAAAATTAAAGCTATGGGTGTTAAAATGGTTCTTTCTGGCGAAGGTGCTGATGAAATTTTTGGAGGTTTTCTATATTTCCATAAAGCTCCTAATACTCCATAATTATACAAAGAAACAGTCCGCAAATTAGCTTAATTACATTTATATGATTGTGCATGATCCAACAACAAAACAATGAGTGTTTGGGGAGCAGAGGTGTGAGCATCTTTTTTAAACAAAAACTTTTTAGATGTTGCCATGAGACTCAATCCCAAAGATAAAATGTGCTGCATAAATAGCAAAGGCGTCAAAAAGAATAATTTTCTGATGGAGTAGACTACAGTTGGATTGATGCTTTAAAACAACTTGCCCAAACCAAAATCACAGATATGTAATTAAAAAAAATACTTATGTTCCTTTTCTTTATAATACTCCTACAAATAAAGAAGGCTATATTTATCGCGAAATTTTTGAAACCTTATTTCCTTTGTGAAAAAAAAGCTTTTTAAAAAATAAAAGATCCTTCAGGACGCGTTGCATTAGGAGCTCATAATAAAGCTTATAAGGACAAATAAATTTTATTAAAAAAATCGCCAACTTAACTTTATTTTTCTCTTTTAATTGTTTTGTGCGAACCAAATATAAAATAAAAAAATAATCCAAAATCAAAAATCACAAATTATATATTTTGAAAACATTTCTAACATACATTTTTACAACTTTCATCCCAGAAAGGATATTTATATGAACCAAAAAACAAGAAAAGCCTTAATTAAAAAAACAATTTTCCCCAAACTAACCCACCCAAAAAAACTTTTTTAAGTAGCAAACTGTTAAGCAATTGCATTATTTTTAACTCTATTGTCATTGTTGTATTGGCAATTTATTTAAGCAAACCTACTCAAACAGATATTTACCAAAAAACCACCCAATTACATTTAACAGCAATGGTAGCAGGAATGTTTTTGGGAGGCACTATTTTAGGATTAAAAAAAGGATCTTTTGGTGTTTCTTTAGGAGTTTTATTAGGATCTACCTTAGGAATGTGGCTATCGTTACTTACTAAAGGACAAATTATTTCGATAATTCAAATGTAGTTTTTTTAATTTTAATCCTGAACCCTAATATTTTTAATTTCCAAAATAAAGAAAGTGTAATCATTTTTATGCAAACCAAAATCAAAAAATTAATCGCACAATTCCACACCAGTTTACAAAAAAACAAATATGATTTAGACAAATTAATGATCTTAGACAAAGAATTTTTAGGCAAAAAAGGTATCTTGTTTGAACTTACCCAAGAACTAAAAAACCTCCCTCATGCCCAAAAATCAGTTGCAGGCAAGTTAATTAACTTTTTAAAACAAGAAATTATTTTCACTTTACAAAAAGAAAAAGAAACTTTAAAAAGAAACCAACTAAACGCCAAAATACTCCAAGAAGAAATTGATCCTACTTTACCAGCATTTAATTTTTGCCAAGGAAGCACTCACCCCCTTAATCAAATCATTGAAAAAATTGAAGATTTGTTTTTATCTTTGGGCTATGAAATTAAAGAAGGCAACGAAATCGAAACCCTTTTTTATAATTTTGAAATGCTCAACATGGGCAAAGGCCATCCCGCAAGAGAAATGCAAGACTCTTTTTATATTGATTCTCAAAAACTTTTGCGAACACATACTTCCAACATCCAAGTTAAAGAAATGAAAGCTCGCCAGGGAAAACCCCTCAAAATTATTTCTTCTGGAAAAGTTTACCGCAAAGACGATGATGATGCTACCCATAGCCATCAATTTATGCAACTCGAAGGGCTTGTAATTGATAAAAACATTAATTTTTCCGTTCTCAAAGAAACTCTTTTACTCATTACCAAAGAATTATTTGGAAATTCTCAAGAAATTCACTTAAGACCGTCTTATTTTCCCTTTACCGAACCAAGTATTGAAGTTGATTTAGTAATTACCAAAAAAGATGGAACCAAAGAATATTTAGAAATTTTAGGAGCTGGTTTAGTTCATCCCCAAGTTCTTAAAAACGCCAATTATGACCCTGAAAAATATCAAGGTTTTGCCTTTGGAATAGGTATTGAAAGAATTGCTATGATTAAATATCAAATTGAAAATATTAGATATTTTTATGCCAATGATATTCGCTTTTTAAAACAATTTGCAAGGAACGCCGACAATGAAAATTATTGAAAATATTTTAAAAAACCATCTTTTGCAACCCCTTTCGCAAAATATTTTTGTATTAACTAACAATTATATTACCGAAGTACAAAAGTTCTCCCCCCTATCCAAAAACACTAATTTAGTGGTGGGACAAATTCTTAACTTTCAAAAAATTCAAGACTCCCAAAAATTAAATTTAGTAGAAGTTAACATCGGAATAAAAGTGGTCAAAATTGTTTGTGGAGCTTCTAACTTACAAAATGGCAAAAAGGTTATTGTAGCTTCAGAAGGTTCTTTTTTGGAAGGTATAAACTCCACCCTTAAAAACAAAAAATTTATGGAGTTTTTTCGGAAGGGATGCTTTGTGCTTTGGAAGAATTGGGCATTAGTAACAAATTTTTAACTCCCCAAGAACAAGAAGGAATTTATCTTTTTGATGACCCCAACGACCAAATTGCTTTGGGAAGTAATGCTTTAATTCCTTTAGGAATGGATGGTTTTATCTTAGAATTAGGAATTACTCCCAATCGTGGTGATCTTTTATCTCACATAGGTTTTGCCAAAGATCTTCAAGCAGTTTTGGCTTCTCAAAACTCCAATAAAAAAAAGAAAAAAAACAATCAACTACAAAACAAAAAACAGTAAAGACCAAACAAACCGAAAAACAACTCCCAAATTAAACCCCGATTTTTTTGCAAAATTACCTCAATCTCCTTTAAAAGTCCAAATTGAAAGCGATAGTTGTTATGAATATAACGTTTGCATTCTTGAAAACATCACCATCAAACCTTCTCCTTTATGGTTGCGCAACACCCTCCTACAATCAGGCATCAACCCCATCAACAATGTTGTTGACATCACTAATTTAATTTTAATCGAATACGGCATTCCCCTACACGCTTTTGATTCTGGCACTATACAAAAAATCAAAGTTAGAAAAGCCTTTCCACAAGAAACTATTACAACTCTTAACCAAAATGATTTTGTTTTAGATGAAAATGATTTAGTTATTACAGATGGCAAAAAAGCCATTGCTCTAGCTGGTATTGTAGGACTTTTAGAAAGCAGCATTAAACCTACAACTACCAAAATTATTCTTGAAGCTGCTTATTTTTCGCCCCAAACTATTGCCCAAACTTGTCAAAAACTCAAAAACAAAACCGAAAGTTCCCTACGTTTTGAAAGAGGCATTGACCAAAATCTTATTCCTTTAGCTTTTCAAAAAGCATGCCAACTTTTAGTCACTTTAGCAAATGCCAAAATTACTTACCAGCCCACAATTACAAAACAAAAAATCCGCACTAATCCCACTATTTCTTTAGATCTTGATTTTATTACAAGAAAAATTGGCTTTTCTTTGTGCCCTACTCAAATCAAAAATTGGTTATTAAACCTCGATTACCAAATACATACACCAAAAAATTTAACCCTACAGAACAAAAATGAACAATTAAACCTCCAAGCGCCTTTACGTCGTTATGATGTCAAAATCAAAGAAGATGTCATTTCTGATTTGACTAGATTTTATGGTTGTCATAAATTACCTCCCCAAACAATTCAAATTCCCACTCAAGGAAAATTAACCTTGAAACAAAAAAATATTAGAGAATTGCGCAAACTCTTAGTTAATTTAGGATTTTATGAAACTATTACTTACAGTTTAATTAGCTCCGAAATGTTTGAAGCTTTTGCTCCTCAAAAACCCTTTATCAAAATAATGAATCCTTTATCACAAGACAAAATGATTTTAAGACAAAGTTTGTTAAGTAGTTTAGTAGAAATTTTAAGCTATCAGCACAAACGACAAACCTTTGATACTGCTTTTTTTGAAATTGGAAAAGCTTATTTTCCCAACCAAGAAAAATTAAGTCTTGCTTTTGTTTTGAGTGGCAATTTCTTAAATACTTTGTGGCACAAACAAGATGTTTCAAGTTCTTTTTTTGTTACCAAAGGCATCCTTGAAAAAATTAGTTCTTTTCTAGGTATTACCCTTACTTATCAAAAAACACAAAAACATAGCAATTTTCATCCAGGAATGCAAGCCAATTTATTATTTAACAACCAAATAATAGGAGTCATCGGAAAAACTCATCCCCAACTTAATGCCAAACACCACTTAAAAGAAAGTTTTCTTTGTGAACTATTTTTATCGGATGAAATTCTTAACACTACAAAAACACTTACATTCCGACCAATCCCTAAATTTCCTACTGTTATTCGTGATTTATCCTTTTTAGTAGATACCAAATATTCCTTTTATCAAATCGAACAAATCATTAAACAAACCACTCCTTTTGATTTAATTAAATGTGAATTATTTGATGTTTATCAAACGCCTACAACCAAAGAAAAACAATCCTTTGCCCTTAGATTTTTTTTCAATAACTTAGATAAAAACTTAGAAAAACAAGACGTAGAACATTGCATGAAAAAAATTACTTATAATTTGATTAAACACTTTCGCATTGAAATTAGATAAAATGGAATTATATTGTTTTTTTAAGTATATATGCATATAACAATTTTGATAAAATAATTGTGTTATTAAATTAGTTTTTACCCCTTTTTAAATTTTTTACACTTGCATAATTATAAATTTTTTTTTAAATCAACAAAGTAAATAAAAGGAGACTTTAAAAATCTTTAATGTCAAAAATTTAAGTAAAATTTACGTTACTAAACGCGGTAACATGACGATGGCTTTGAAAGAAGTTTCTTTAAAATTACCTGATAAAGGTATGGTTTTTATCTTAGGTAAATCAGGTTCTGGTAAATCTACTTTATTAAATGTTTTAACAGGAATTGATGTTGCAAACAGCGGTGTAGTTGAAGTATGCAAAGTTCCTATTACAACTTTTAATCAAAGAAATTTAGATAATTATCGTAATGGAATGATTGGTTTTATTTTCCAAGAATTCAACTTAATAGAAGATATGAATGTATTTGAAAATATCGTCTTAGCATTACAATTACAAAATAAAAAACCAGATTTTACCTTAATTAATGATTTAATGAAACAAGTAGGGTTGGATGTTTCATTTCTAAATAGAATAGTTAATGAACTTTCAGGAGGCCAAAAACAACGTGTTGCTATTGTTCGTGCTTTGGTGAAAAATCCTAAAATGGTCTTTGCTGATGAACCTACAGGAAATCTAGATTCAGAAACAGGAACCCAAGTTTTTGATTTGCTTCAAAATTTAAGTAAAGAAAAATTAGTAGTTATTGTATCTCACGATATTGAAAATGCTTATAAATATGCTGATCGTATTTTAGAATGTAAAGATGGTAAAGTCTTATCAGATATGACCAGAAAGAAAGACACTACTAAAAAAATCAAAGACAAAATGCTAGTATTTAAAGAAGGCCAAGTTCTTACATCTGAAATGATTGCAAACTTAACTGGGAATCCCGCTTTAGAAAATTTTGATAAAACTGATGAGACTAAAGTATTACAACAAGATACTGATTTTGTATCTTTTCCTAGTCGTTTGCCTTTTTCGTTTTTTGCTAAGTCTGCTTTAAAGAGTTTTAAAAATAAAAAGCTTTTCTTAATATTATCAGTTTTAATTACTACTATTGCAGCTAGTTTTTTTGGTTTGACTACTTTTCCTACATTAAGTGGTAAAATTGTAGGAGCCGAAAAAAAACTTTTTCATATGAAAAAATTACTAGATGAAAAAATAGAAAAAGATTTAAAAAAACAAAGCAAAAATCAAAATTATTATAATCATCAATATATGATGAAAGAAGAATTAGAAGAAATAAAAATATTTTATGATGTTTTAGGCGAAGTAAATGTATATTTTCGTATTCGCGATGTAATAAATAATAAATGGACTATATTGTTTATTTTATTCGTTCCTGGTGCTATGGTTATGCTTTATTTTTCTATGAGTGCAAAAATTCAAAATAAAAAAATGGGTATTCTAAGAGTTTTGGGTTCTAATGGTGTTAATGTTGGTAAAATTTTTGTAGTAGAAGCATTCTTTTTTGCTTTTTTCCAAATGGTTTTAATTTTTGTATTTTTCTTATTATTTTTAATGAAGTTCAGTTCATTATCATACTTTTTTTCATCTTTTGAAATGGAACCATTAAAAGATTTTGAAAATGTAGAAGAAATTTTAACATATTATAAAGAGGCAAAAAAAGAAAAAACAGCAGAACTTTTAAAAGCATATGGCGAAAAATATGAAAATAAAAAATTGGAAAATTGGAAACAACCCATAATAGATAAATATTTCAACTCTGTTTTTAAAAACAAATATTATGTTTTAGCTAGATGGGGAAATATGTCATTTTATGCCTTTAATCCTTTTGTAAGAGTCTTTTTATTCAATTTATTAACATTCAGTTATATTTTTTTGTAACTCTACTATTTATATCTTTAATTATTTATAAATTGTCTAACAAAAAACCAGTTGACATCATCAACAATAAATAAATATTAATTGAAATACCATATATTAAAATATATGGTATTTTTTTTATCTTAAACTTACAATTTTCATTATTTTGTTTTATCATTTATCTTAATTTCAAGTACAATTTAAGTGTAGATGTATATTATCAAATAACACTAAATTAATTATATTTAGTAACACAATGAAGATATATATACATTTAATCAAAAACCAAACCAATATAAATAAAATAAGGAGTATTACAATGTTAACGAATGTGTACGACCCCCTAAAAGGTAAACAATTCCAAATACTTGACGAAAATGGCAACATTGTTCAACCTGAATTAGAACCAAAAATATCTAAAGATGTTTTATTAAAAATGTATAAAACAATGGTTTTAGGTAGACAAGCTGATTTAGCAGCCTTAAAATATCAACGCCAAGGACGTATGGGTAACTATTTACTTAACTCAGGGCAAGAAGCATCTCAAGTAGGTGTCGCTGCTGCCTTAGAACCCCAAGATTGGGTATCGCCTTATTATCGTGATGCAGGAATTTTTCTTTACCGTGGAGTTTCTTTAGAAAAATTTTATCTTTACTGGTATGGCAACGAAAAAGGTTCCCAATTAGACCCTAAGTTGCGTATTTTACCAACTAACATTATTATTGGATCTAGTGTTAATTTAGGAGCAGGACTTGCCTTAGCAAGTAAAATGCAAAATAAAAAAGAAGTAACTATTGCAACTATTGGAGACGGAGGAACTGCACACGAAGAGTTTAATGCAGGTCTTAACTATGCTGCTGTTTTTGGAGTACCATTAGTAGTATTTATTCAAAATAACCATTATTCCATTTCTAATCCTCGTAACAAAGTATCGAAAGCTAAAACTTTAGCTCAAAAATGTTATGCTTGTGGAATTCCTGGTATTCAAGTAGACGGCAACGACATTTTAGCTGTTTATGTAGCAGCCCAAGAAGCTTTTAATGAAGCACGCAAAGGAAACGGTCCTACTTTAATTGAAAATGTTTCTTATCGCTTAGAAGCACACTCTACTAACGACAATGCTTCTGTTTACCGTAGCAAAGAAGAAGAATTAGAGTGGCGCAAAAAAGACCCAATTGTGCGTTTTCAAAAATACTTGATGAATAAAGGTTATCTAACTCAAAAACAAGTAGAACAGTTTGAAAAAGAAGCCCAAGAAGAAGTTATTTTAGCACACCAAAAAGTAGAACAAACAGGCAACAACATCAATATTAAAGATATTTTTGCATACACTTATGAAAAAATGACTCCTCAATTAGAAGAACAATACGAAGAATGCAAAGCTTTTTTCAACACAAAGGAAGGTAAATAATAATGGCTTCAATGACATTACTAGATGCAATTAATCAAACTTTAGATAGTAAGTTAGCAAAAGATCCTAGAGTAGTTATTTTTGGACAAGATGTAGGAAAATTAGGTGGTGTTTTCCGTGTAACTAAAGGTTTACAAGATAAACACGGAGAAACTCGCGTTTTTAATTCTCCTATTGCTGAATCTTCTATTATCGGAAGTGCTATCGGACTTGCCATTAACGGCATGCGACCAGTTGCAGAAATCCAATTCGATGGTTTTATTTTTGTAGGACTAGAAGACCTATTTGCCCATGCAGCCCGTTTTCGTAACCGTAGTCGTGGTAATTACACAGTACCTATGGTAGTAAGAGTTCCAGTTGGTGGAGGTGTAAAATCCTTAGAACATCATTCCGAATCATTAGAAGTAATTTTAGGCTCTGTTCCTGGTCTTAAAGTAGTTATTCCATCTAACCCTTACGACGCTAAAGGATTATTAATGGCTGCTATTAACGACCCTGATCCAGTAGTCTACATGGAACCTAAAAGAATTTATCGTGGGTTCCGTCAAGAAGTTCCCGAAACAGACTATGAAGTCGAAATTGGTAAAGCCAAAGTCGTTCAAGAAGGAACAGACATTACAGTTGTAGCTTGGGGAGCGATGGTACCAGAAACACTATTAGCCCTTAAACAACTTGATCCTAATGTTTCCGTAGAACTAATTGATTTAAGAACTATTAATCCTATTGATAGAGAGACTGTAATTACATCTGTGAAAAAAACTGGACGCTTTTTAGTAGTTCATGAAGCATGTAAAACTTACGGACCTGCAGGAGAATTGATCGCTTTAGTTAACGAACAAGCTTTCTTATACCTAGATGCAGCTCCTTCCAGAGTTACTGGAAACGACATCACGATGCCTTTAGCAAAAGCAGAACATTATCAGTTTTTAAGCCCTGAAAAAATAGCTGATGCTATTAAAAAAGTGGTTTGCGAATAAGATAGCAAAAAAGATATTAAAGACAAACTAACCCCTTTTGTCTCAAAAAACAACACATTAAAACTTCCTCCAAATTAAAAAATATAATATATCTAAATCAAAAACTAAAAACCACAATCACAAACCAAAATAAAATTAAAAAACAAATAAACCCCTAAACAAACTGCATTATAATCAAGGAGATAAAAATATGTTTGAATTTAAATTTGCTGATGTCGGCGAAGGCATTCATGAAGGCACAATTACAAGATGGTTTTTTAAAGTGGGCGACCAAGTAAAAGAAGGTGATGTTTTAGTTAAAGTTGAAACTGACAAATTAGACGTAGAACTAACTTCTCCTGTAGCAGGAAAAATTTTAAAAAGAGACCTTAAAGAAGGCGAAGTTATTTGTGTAGGAGACACTATCGTTTTAATCCAAGAGCCAGGCGACACTGATACAGACGTTAAAAATTTTTCTTCTCAAAATCTTAATGAAACCACAACAGAAGAAAAAAACGACAACCAACAAACACAAACATCCTTACAAGCTTATTTACCGCCTCAAAAAGTACTTGCTACTCCATTAGTAAAAAGTCTAGCTAAAGAACTAGGACTTGACCTTACAACAATTAAAGGAACAGGCGAAAACGGAAAAATCTTAAAAGTAGATTTACAGAACACAACTAACCCTTTGCAACCACAACCAATCCAACCAGCAAACTCTTTTGTCAAAGAACAACCAACTCCAACTTTTGCCGCATCTAGCCAAGAAACAGAAGTAGTCAAAATTTCTCGCCTCAGAAAAGCCATCGCACAAAAAATGGTTCTTTCCAAAGGCAAAATCCCAGAAACTACTATAATGGACGAAGTAAACATTACTGCTTTAGTAACACTACGCAAACAAGCCAAAGATCAAGCACAATCCCAAGGAATCAAATTAACTTTTATGGCTTTCATCATGAAAGCAGTAGCGATTGCCTTACAAGAATTCCCAGTATTTAACGCTAGTTATGATGACGTTAAAGAAGAAGTTACTTACAAAAAATTCATTAATTTAGGAGTAGCAGTTGATACCAAAGACGGTCTAATCGTCCCTAACATCAAAGATGCTAATAAATTAACTCTTTTAGAAATGGCACAACAATTACAACAAGTAGCCAAATCCACTACCGAAAGAAAAGTGGAATTAAATCAACTGCAAAACGGTACTTTTACTATCACTAATTTTGGTTCTATCGATATTACTTACGGCACTCCAGTTATCAATTACCCTGAATTAGCTATTTTAGGAGTAGGAAAAATTACCAAAAAACCTATAGTTGAAAACAATCAAATTGTAATTGCAGACATGCTTCCTCTTTCCTTAGCAATTGACCACCGTATTATTGATGGCGCTGATGGCGGTAGATTTTTAAAACGCGTTAAAGAATTACTAAATACTCCCACTTTACTGCTTTTATCCTAATAGAAAGACCAAAGGCAAATTATGAAAAATTATGATGTTTTAGTGATTGGTGGAGGTCCTGGTGGATACGTTGCTGCCATTAAAGCTGCTCAAATTGGTGCTAAAGTTGCTTTAGTAGAAAAACATAAATTAGGTGGTATTTGTCTTAATTACGGCTGTATTCCTACCAAAGCTTATTTAAAAAGTGCTAAAATTTATAAAGATATAAAACGTTGTTCTGATTTTGGAATTAAAGTACAAAACGGCATTTCTTTTGATTGGTCCTCCATTTTATCACGCAAAAATAAAATTGTTGCTCAACTTACTACAGGCATATCTTTCCTCCTTAAAAAAAATAAAATTGATTTTTATCATGGGTTTGCAAGTGTTCTTTCTCCTTGTGAGGTCCAAGTAGAAACTAACTTATTATACACCAAAAAATTAATTATTGCAACAGGCAGTACCGCTTTTGTTCCCCCTATTCCAGGCGCCCAAGAAGCTTATCAAAAAGGAATTCTTAAAACTAGTAAAGAGTTACTAAAACTCGAAAGCTATCCTTCCAAAGTTACTATTGTAGGAGGCGGTGTTATTGGAGTAGAATTTGCAACTATTTTTAATTCTTTTGGTAGCGAAGTGACTATTTTAGAAAGGAAAGATACTATTCTAAATGGTATGGATCAAGACGTTGTTGTTGCATACACTAAAAAACTTCAAGCAGATGGCATCCAAATTATGACTCAAGTAGAAGTAAATAAAATTAATGAAAATCGAACTACCTACACTCAAAAAGGAACTGATAAAACAATTACTTCGGATGTTATTTTAATGGCTGTAGGTACTAAAGCCAATCTTGCGGGTTTAGAAAAATTAAATTTAGTACTTAACCGCAATAGCGTCCAAACTGATAATTTTTGTCAAACTTCAATTCCTGGAGTATATGCTATTGGCGACGTAAACGGCAAATACATGTTAGCTCACGTGGCAAGTCATGAAGGCATTGTAGCTGCAACACACGCTTTAGAACAAAAAGTAAATCCCATTAACTATGACCGTGTTCCTGCTTGTATTTATGGTTTTCCTGAAATTGCTTCTATTGGTATGACCGAACAACAAGCCAAAGACAAACAAATTGATTATAAAGTTTCTAAAATATCTCTCGGAGCTGTTGGCAAATCTTTAGCTGAAGGTGAAAAAGAAGGCTTTGCTAAATTAATTGTTTGCAAAAAACATTTAGAAATTTTAGGAATGCATATTTATGCTTACAATGCTACTGAATTAATTAGTGAAATGGCTGTAGGAATGGAACTCGAAGGAACTGCTTATGAACTGTCTCAAGCAATCCATCCTCATCCTACCTTATCAGAACTTACTTTTGAAGCTCTTTTAGGAGCCGTTGATAAGCCAATTCATTCATAATTATATTTTGATCTTTGAACAAAAAAAGAACCTTTAATAGGTTCTTTTTCCTTAAATGGGTGATGATTCAATTATGAAAATAAAAATAAGAATAAGGAAATGAATCGAAATAAAACGACGAAACTAAAATAAAGGTGAATCGAAATATAAATATTAAATCCTCAAATATTTTCGAATAAAAGGAGATGATAAATAATGATCACTAAATATAACATTAGAAAAGTTTTATTTTTTATCTTATTATTTGCAGATTTTGCCATAGCTTTTCTCGAAAAAAGCCAAAATATTTATAATCCCAGATAAATATTGGGCATTAAGTTTGCCTTTTATTTATTTTTTACCATTTTTTAAAACTTATAAATAACAACAAAAATAACAACAAAAATAACAATCTCCCAACCCCTTAAAATCAAAAAAAAGGAATACATAAAAAATGTTAATAGACACTCACACTCATCTCAATCTTAAAACATATAAAAATAAATTAGATGATGTTTTTCAAAAAGCTTGGAATAATGACGTCAAAAAAATGATTGTTATAGGCATGGATGAAAAAACTAACCAAAAAGCCTATGAAATTGCTAATAAATATAAAGAAGCGATGGTAGCTTTTGGGATTCATCCTTGTTCTGATTTTTCCCAAGAAACTCCCGAAAGCATCATCAAATACCTCAATCATCCGCAAACAGTTGCTATAGGAGAAATTGGTCTTGATCTTCATCACAGACAAGATAATTTAGCTATCCAAAAAAAGTTTTTTCAAGCACAAGTTAAAATTGCTATCCAATATAAATTACCTATCATTATTCATGCACGTAAATCTTTTGAAGAAATTTATCAAATTTTACTACCTTATCGCAATCAAGTTAGAGGAGTTTTTCATTGTTTAGTTTTTAGTTTAGAAGAAGCCCAAAAAGCTTTGGAACTAGGTTTTTACATTGGAATTGGAGGAGTTGTTACTTATCCTCATGCCAAAGCTGCCCATGAAATTGCAAAAACTATTCCTCTAGATAAAATTTTATTAGAAACTGATTGTCCTTATTTAACTCCTTATCCATTTAAAAATGAAACCAATGAGCCTTCTCATATCAAATTAATTGCCCAAAAAATTGCTCAATTAAGAAATATTTCTTTGCAATATGTTGCTACTCAAACAAGTAATAATGTAGCTAAGTTGTTTTTTAATAAAAATTTTTTTTAATATTTTTGGTATATCCAAAAATATTTGAAATATAAAATAATTCAAAATCACACTCAAAAAAATCCCTTATATAATAAAAAAATCAACTCCGCTTATACGAAGTTGATTTTACTTTTTTCTTCTTCATCAGTTTGGCGAAAACTATCTACATCTAACCAAACTTCAGGAACAGTACCACATTTACTTTGTTTAACTTTTCCTTTTAACACTTTAATAACTTGTCCTGGTTGCAAGAAAAACTCAGGATTATCAGCATCAATATGAGTAAAATTGATAAGAACTTCATCATATTTTTGTTTACAATTAACAGTTCCTACACAAACATTAGTAGCAAACCATTGTCTTTTTGAACTACCATTTTTTTTAAATATCTAACTTTTACTTCTAAATAAAAATTTTTAACTTCGGTTGCTTGTTGCATGCATTCCATTTTCTAACACTTCCTTTTACAATTTTTTGTTGATAAAATCGTTAATTTTCAAGTTTAATCCCTTACTTAAAAACTTAAAATAATGAAATTATCTCCTAATATGATAAAATAATATTGAACTGTTTAATGTAGTTTTTTTATTTAACATTTCATTTATTATTATAGCAAATTATTATAAATTTTATTTTGATAAAAAAATTATTTTCAATAAATTTATCATTAATTTGTTCTAAATTATCTTTTTATTTCTATAATTATTTGTAAACCAAACTTTGATGGCATTATTTACTTCTTTATTTTTGCTACATTTTTGCCAAGACTTGCTAATTGCAACTTTAAAATTATTTTGATAATACTTTTTCTGAAATTTTAACTCAAAAAGGCTAGAAGATAATTATTATCAAAGTAATTTATTATAATTAATTATAATTTTTCAACACTTCATAAAATAAACAACCAAATTATTGGTTATTTCCATTTTTATTTTTTGCCTCTTTATATTTTGATTTGGCAAAAATAAAATATTTTTTTAAAAACCAAACTTAAAAAACTCAAAAGTTTCATTTACCAACAAAACAATTTAATCTACAAAAACAAAATCAAATTTTAAAAAACAATACACAAAAGAAAGGAGTTTTTATGATTAAAATAGCAATAGATGCCATGGGAGGCGATTTTGCCCCATTAGAAATTGTCAAAGGAACCCTGCTTGCCTTAAATAAAAATACAGAACTTCAAGTTTTTTTATATGGCAATCAAAAATTAATAACTCCACTTATTGAAAAAACTCCTTTTTTTGGAAACAAACAAATTATCATCAAACACACGCCTTATTTTTTAGGATCAGCCGACAAAAATATAAGAGACCAATTGAAAACCACTCCTAATACTTCTTTATTTTTAGCTCTTGAAGCAGCCAAACAAGACGAGGTTCAAGGAGTAGTTTCAGCGGGCGCTACCCAAACTTTGATCTTAGCAAGTCATCTTATTCTTAAAAAAATGCCTTTAATGAAAAGAATTGCCATTGCCCCTATGTTTAATTCATTTGATAATCGAACAAGAATTTTGCTAGATGCAGGAGCTAACACCGAACTAAAACCCCAGCATTTGCACACTTTTGCAAATTATGCCACCATTATAGCCAAAGAAATTTTAGCAATTCCAAATCCTCAAATAAAACTACTTAACATCGGAACAGAGCCCACCAAAGGAAGAGCTTTGGAACTTGAAACTTACCAACTTTTATCGCAAGATTCTAATCTTAATTTTGGCGGCAATGAAGAACCTCAAAACCTTCTTACAACTTCAGCAGATATTTTGTTAAGTGACGGATTTACTGCCAACATTGCCTTAAAAACTTATGAAGGAACAATGCTTAATTTCATGAACCACTTAAAAAATATCCTTACTAAAAATTTTATCAAAAAAATTGCCACTAAAACTTTGTTTCAAAAACCTCTACAACAATTAAAAAACCAAATAGACCCACGCCAAATTGGAGGAGCTATGCTTTTAGGACTTAACAAAATTGTTATTAAAGCTCACGGTTCTTCCCAATCTTACGCTTTTTGCCAAGCTATTTTACAAACTCAAAAACTAATTAAAGCCCAAGTAAATCAAAAAATTGCTAATGCCTTAGAAATTGCCAAAAACAAAGAAAACCAAACTAAAAAAATATCAACATCAACTATAAATCCCAAAACCTCCGAAACCACAAAAGAAAGCTAATACTTATGAAAAACATCCAAATTCTTTTTCAAACCCTCAATATTTTTCCCAAAAACCTTGTCCTTTACAAACAGGCTCTTACACATAGCTCTTATTCTAACGAACAAACCCCACCTCAAGAAGACAACGAAAGACTTGAATTTTTAGGAGATGCCATCGTAGGCTTACTTATGGCTGACTATCTTTATTCCCAATCCAAAGAAGACGAAGGCATTATGACTAAAAAAAGAGCTCAGGCTGTGTGCGAAAAGTCGCTTACCATCTACGCTCAAAAAATTGAATTGCAAAATTATCTTCTTTTAGGTAAAGGTGAAAAAAACAAAGATTTTAATGCTAAAGGCATTATGGCAGACACTTTTGAAGCCTTATTTGGTGCTATTTATCTTGATTTAGGATATTTAACAGCCAAAAAAGTTTTTCATAATATTGTCTTACCTCACTTAGCCAAAACTATTTATATTATTGATTTTAAAACTCAATTACAAGAAATAGTTCAGTCAGAAAAAAAACTATCCAATATAAAATAGTCCAAGAACAAGGACCTGCTCATTCTAAAAATTTTGTAGCAGAAGTCTATTTAGAAAAAAATCTTTTAGGAACAGGTGAAGGTAGCACTAAAAAATCCGCTGAGCAAAAAGCAGCCCAACAAGCATTGTCCAAAGTTGCCAAAACCAAAGACCTAATCAAAAACAAAGGCGTCAAAGAAAAGGAGCTTTAATAATAATAATATGGTTATTTTTCAAAAACTTTACGAAGATGGTTTTTTACAAGTAGAAAAAATGTTAATCCAAGAGTATCAAAAATTAGGGTTAACTTACCCTGAACTAACTATTTTGCTATTCTTGCTAGATTTTTCCAAAAAACGTGTCTTTTCTTCCAACGCCTTAGCCAAAAAAGCAGGGATCACTAAAAAAGAAGTAGAACATATTTTGGAACAATTGATGTCAAAGGATTTTTTTGACCTTTCGCAAGAAACCAAAAACCATAAAATTATTGAAGTTTTTTCACTGCACCCCACTTTTGCCAAGCTAGAAAAAATCTATCAAGACCAAATTCGCGAATCCAAACACCAAAACCAACTTACCTTAATCCAAAAAACTATTGAATGTTTAGAGCAAAACAAAGGACAAACTCTTACATCTAATGAATTAGAATTAGTTAGAAATTGGTATCAAGACCAAGAATTTAGTCATGAAGAAATTAAAAACACAATTGAAGAAGCCCTTTGTGTTAAAAAAACTTCTGTTTTTTACATCAATACTTTGCTTGGAAAAAAGAAATTTTTGACAGTTGTACCTGATGAAAAAGCAGACAAAGCTTTAGCAAAACTTTTTAAAAAATAAAATAACACTTAATTTTAACAAACAAAAAGTCAATCTTACTCTTTTTATGTGTTATAATTACTTATGTAATTATTTTTTTAGTATTTCAATTATTTTATTTATGAAAAAATAACTATCAAAGGAATTAAAAAGATGAAATTTTTAGAAAATAAACGAGGAAAAATCATTACTGGCGCTATTTTTATTACTGTTACTCTTTATGTAGGTTTAGGATTTTATATTTCTTTTAATCCTGTTAACTGGCTTTCTCCTAAAAAAGTTTGGGCAAAACAAGCAGCTCATAATTTGTATAATTCAGTTGAAAAGTTAAAAAAAGAAGAAAATAAAGGCAATGTTAATTCTAAACTTGCGAGCATTAAAACTAATTTAGAAGCAGTAAATAAACACATAATTGAATATTATAAAGAATCAACCAGCGATGAATACCCAGCAGTAAAAGACCTATACGACAAAATTGTTCAAGCAAAAGACAATGCTTATAAAAAAATAGAACCGGATGATAAAGCAACTGATGATACCTTTAAAGAAATTAAAAAATTATTTCAAAACGATAACACCAAAAACCTCCAAGAAAAGTTAATAATTTAACTAAATAAAATACCCTTTTTAAGGGTATTTTTATTATCCATATACGCTGTTCCAAAAGTTTAGATACTTTTTTTTGTTGCTTTTTAAAAATTCTTTAAGACTAAAAAATTAAATTAGATAATTTAATATCTTTTCAAACTAAGTAAATATTTTTTAAAATATTTTGTCCTTACGTTATACATTTAGGTAAAAAAAGTGAAAACTCCCATATAAAATGAAAATATAATTTATATAAGATTTTGGGAATATTGAGAAGGAGATAAATAATTTAATTTAGCTAAAATTGATTAATTGTTCCAAAATTTAGAGAAATAATTGATTATTTTTTTAACTTTTTCGTTGGTTTTTTGAAATAAAAAAGGATGTTTATGTTTTAAGATAGTTTTCATTTAGCCGAAAAAGTTTTCAATTACGGCGTTATCACGTGTAGTAGCTTTTCTTGACATGCTGATTGAAAACTTTTTTTTAAAAGTTGTTGGGATTTTAAATATTGATAAAATGTTCTTTGATTGGAATGAATTATACAAGGTTCTTTTAATAGAGGTAATTTTTTTGATGGGGTTTAAAATTAATTCTTTATTTTGATTTTTTGAAGTGTAGGAAACGGTTATTTGGTTGTTAAAAGAGTTTATGATGAAAGAAAAATATAAAAAACCTTGGTGAGTTTTGAAATAATTGATGTCGGTAAATGGTTTTGGAGGGTTTTATTTCTTTAATTAATCAATATGTATCTTCGTCTTTATATTCATTAGTTTCTTTAATAGTTCCATCTTGGTTGTAATAAGTTTCTTTAATTAATAAGTCTTTATTTTTATTATGTTCTGTTATTAATTTAATTGTTTTGCCATCATCATAAAAATGAGTTGATTTTTTAATAAATAACATTGTATCTTGGTCACGTTCGGCAATATATTTTATTGCTTTTCCATCGGGTTGATAATGAATCACTTTATTATATTTACCTGTATCTTGATTAATTTCATTAATATGATGAATTGTTGTGCCAGCACGGTTGTAGTATATTTTAGGTGGATATTTAATTTTTGGTGGTTGTTTTTCTGATATAGTTGGTTCTTGTTGTTGTGTTAATTTATCAACTTCTTTATCAATTTTATTAAGGATTATATTATAGTTTTCTTGTTCTTGTGGGATATCAGTTTTTGAGTTTAAATTATGTTGATTTTGATCATAAGTTTTAGGTTGAATTTTGTTATTAACTAATAATAAAATTATTAAAATAAAAAATAATAGAGACTGAAATAAATAACATACAAATTATAAAGATTTGATTTTTGGTTTTTTTGATTATTGGTTTTCATA